>CAZBAK010000010.1:41812-45323 GCA_964489715.1 uncultured Tissierella sp.
AGCTAGAAAACATAACAAGGCTATTTGAAATAGAGCATTTATTAGATCAATATCCAAATACCCTAAGTGGTGGTGAAAAGCAGAGAACAGCTCTTGCAAGAACCATGGTTATTAGGCCAGAACTGCTACTGCTGGATGAGCCCTTTAGTGCCTTGGATACAGCTACAAAGGAAAAGATCTATGAAGAAATATACACTATAAAAGAAA
This sequence comes from uncultured Tissierella sp., assembly GCA_964489715.1. Taxonomy (GTDB): domain Bacteria; phylum Bacillota; class Clostridia; order Tissierellales; family Tissierellaceae; genus Tissierella_A. The sequence continues at coordinate 42,020 of CAZBAK010000010.1, forward strand.
AGTTCAATTGCACAATTATTTTAATAACTCATGATTTTAATGAATCTATTAGATTATCCGATAGGGTGGCTATTCTACTAGATGGAGAAATAAGAGATGTAGTGGACTCTGATAAATTATTTAGATACAATAAGGATAAGGAAGTAAATAAATTTTTAGGAATAGGTGATAGGCTTGACAGAAAAAGAATTATATAATAAATTGAAAAATTATATGTATGAACTTTTAGAAGAAAATGATATGGAGGAAGAATCTATAAATATTGTGGCTAGAGGTCTATCTCCTGAAGAGGCAATAGGAGTTACAAAGAGAAAGGACTATCCGCTTTTAAGGGGAAAAGAGATAATGTTGTCAGCAGAATTTGATGGAGCTAAGGGACAGGCCTTTACCTCGGCTCCCTGTGAATACAAGGGAACTATTAAGGAACTTTTAGAAGCTGATATACTAGAAAATGAATATACTAGAAGCTTGTTTATAGCAGCTTTAAATGCAGTCTCCATGCGTCTAGACAAGGCAGATAAAACAATTCATTGTAGAAATGAAGGACCTGAAGAATGTGGAAAAAATATAAGAGAGTATTTAAAAGAAAATTACAATGTGGAAAAAATTGCCATAGTAGGATATCAGCCTGCAATAATAGCAAATTTGGCTGAAGATTATAAATTGCGTATCTTAGATCTAGACTCATCAAATATTGGACAAGTAAAATATGGCTGTAAGATTGAAGATGGAGTAAAGAGTTATGAGGATGTAGTAGAGTGGGCGGATTTAATTCTTTGCACTGGTAGCACTATATGCAATGGAAGCATTGTAGATTATTTGGATATAGGAAAAGAAGTTCTATTCTTTGGTACAACTATAGCAGGTGGAGCAGCTTGCTTAGGGGCTAAGAGATTGTGCTTTACCCAAGAGTAATTAAAAAAAAATCCTAATTAAGATTGATTTCTTAATTAGGATTTTTTTACTTTATTCTAGTAGTTCTATGCCAACAAGTTCCATTAAATGCTTAGCATTTGTAGATGTTGACTTTCCCTTTTTTATCTTATAGTCAAAGTTTATCAAGCCATCTATATAATCTTCACTAAAGTTATAATTTACTATTCTATCTTCACTATCTAGCTGACAAAGCTCTAGGTCATGGGTGGTTATAGCTCCCATAAGGCCATTTTTATTTAGGTTTCTTAGAACATTTCTAGCTCCGTATATTCTATCCTCTGAATTGGTACCTCTAAATATTTCATCTATAAGAAAAAAGGTATTTTTATTTTCCTGGCCATAGTCTAAAATCTCCTTGATCCTTAAAAGCTCTCCATAAAAGGTGGAGATCTTATTCTTAAGATCATCTACTATTCTCATGGAAGTATATATATCCATAATTGGAAGTGAAAGCTCTCTAGTGTAAGTAGGAGCACCTGCATTGGCCAAAACTATATTTATACCTAGGGTTCTCAAAAAGGTTGTCTTACCAGACATATTAGAACCAGTTACTATTAAGATCTGGTCCTCTATAGAAATATCATTGTAAATTCTTTCATCTTTCCTTATAAGAGGATGGCCTATTTCCTTGGCAACTAGGGCAAAGTCTTCATCTTCTATGCTGGGAAAAGATAGGTGATCTTCTATTAAAAAGGGAACAGTGAAACTGGTAAGAGCTTCTATCTCTCCAATACTATAGAGCCAAGTTTCTACCTGGTCTCCAAAGTCTCTTCTCCAAGCTTCCAGGGAAAAGGCATTTTGATAATCCCATAAAAAGACTACATTAAAGACTATATATAGGAGACCATTGCTCTTTATATTTATTCTCTGGCTTATGGCCTGAAGTCTTTTTATTCCTCTTAGGGAAGATGTCTTACCAAAGAGCTTTTCTTTATTTTTCTTTAGAAGTTGGGACTTGAAATCTTCCCTATCTATAAGCTTTAAGACATTTACATAATTATCTAAAGTATCATTTAAAGAATCCACCCTATTTAAAACTTCATTGTTCTTTTTCATTCCAAATAACCAAATTAGAGATTGTAAAACTAAAAGAGCAAATATAAGTATATTTAAGCTTTTTATTCCAAATAAGATTATTATAGTAGAAGTTATTATTGTGAAAAGGGGCAAAAACTTTAAAAGATTCATGATGTTTTTCCCATAGATTTCCTTATCTTCATGGAAATAGTCTAGCATATCACTGGGATCTTCTATTCTATCTGAAGAAGCCTCTACCTGTAAATTTTGACAAAATAAAAATTTGTCCTTTAACTCATCTATGGCCTCCTGTCTATGGACTATTTCTCTCTTTGAATAACCTGGAGAAAGTAAATCCTTGGAGAAAATCCTACGACCATAAAAGGTATTTGTTATATTTATAAGTTGAAACAAAGACCTATCTCCAACTATGTCTAAGTCTGAAGAATACCTATGTGATGGATCTATAAACTCTTCTCCCTTGTCTTTAAAATGAATCCACTGGCCATTTATTCTTTCTAAGTATCTCTCATTGACCTCTATAATTTTCTTTGAAAAATTCAATCTATCTTTAATTTTAATATGGTATAGTATAAGAACTATAAAGATAAGAATATTTAAAACCAATAGATAGAAATATCCATCTATTGGTTTTTTTATATATCTATATGCAAAATATACTATAACAATAAAAGATAGAAGCCTTAAACTTCCCAAGATATTAAAAGTAGTTTCTTGTTTCTTTGATTTTTCTTTTTCTTTTCCTATTTGAACTTTAAATTTATCTTCTATCAATTTTTATCATCCTTACTTATTTAGAAAGTCTAGTGCATATTGAGCATAAAGCATGCTTCCTATTTCAAGAGCATCTTCGTCCATGTTAAACTTATCATGGTGATGTGGGAAGTTGGCTCCTTTTTCATCATTTCTAATACCAACAAAGGCAAATGCTCCAGGTGCTTTTTCTAAGAAGTAAGCAAAGTCTTCTCCGCCAGTAGTTTTTTCCATATAGGTGTTAGCAGATTCACCTAAAAGCTTCTCCGCAGCTGCCTGAGCTATAGCTGCAGATTCTTTTTCATTTATCGTAGGTGGAGTTCCAAAATTGTATTCTATCTCTGCACTTGCTCCATAGCTAGCTGCTATAGACTTACTAATTCTCTCTATAGACTTTGGAAATTGTTCTCTTATTTCAGGACTGAAGCATCTAGAAGTTCCAGAAAGTTTAGCATCTCCTGCTATTATATTGAAACGGGTTCCAGAGTGAAAAGAACCTATGGATAAAACTACAGACTCCAGTGGACTTATTTCACGACTTACAAAGCTTTGTAGATTCATAACTATACTTGAAGCT
>CAZBAK010000010.1:45423-48257 GCA_964489715.1 uncultured Tissierella sp.
CTAAGTGCTACAGTCTTACCTGGCTTAGCTCCTTCAATAGTAGCTAAAACTCCAGTAGTAGCTAATTCTTCATAGGGAATACCTAGCTTATCTAATTCTTCCTTTACTCGCTTGGAAGTTTCAAACTCTTGAAAACTTGATTCTGGATACATGTGAAAATGACGTCTTAAGTCTATAACATAATCCTTATACTTCTTTCCTAATTTTTTTATATCCATAACTACCATCCTTTTCTATAATATATGTCTAAATAGATACAAGTAAGTATCAGATAAAAATCTGATACTTAACTTAGTTTATAATAATTTTATAAATATACCAGCTATAATCACTGAACCTACAGTAACTGTTGTAAATCCACCAACAAGCATAGGAGGAAGCATTTCTCCCATTAAGAAATCTCTTTCTTCTTGATTTTCAGCCAATGCTTTAGTTGCTTCATTTGTCAGTATATAGTTTGGCGGGAATCCATAGAGGGCCGTCAAACTTATTGCAAATGACATTGGAAATGATGTCTTTAAAATTTTAGATAGGATAAATGTTACTATGAACATTCCAAAAACTCCTATTAGTATTATACTAATTAGTGGTATAGCCATTTTTTTCATTAATTCTGGCGTAGCATTTGAAAGTCCAGAAAATACAAAGGCCATAAGAAGTGTCATAAGCCAGCCAAATGATCCAGCTAGATTTAAAGGCTTCCTATCTACAACACCAAGTTCTGCAGCTATTACACCAAATAATAGGCAGATTACATATTTTGAAACTATTTCATCTGTGAAATTTGCAAAGGCTACTGCTGCCCAAGCTACAAGTCCCAGTCTCATAAGTATAACATATGTTGTGTTATATTTCTCTGAAAGTTGGGGAATAATTCTAAATTTTGAAGATGTTTCAACAAGCACTTCTTCATTTTCACTTTTTACAAATTCTCCGCTTCTATATCTCTTTAAAAGACTATTACCTTCTTTTTTAAGCATTAGAGCAGTTAGTGGGTAACCAGCAAAACCCTGGGCCACATAAACTAAAATTGCAAGAACTGATAGATCCGTAAGGCCTAGTTCCATTGCAGCTTCACTCATCATAATAGAAGAAACAAGTCCTCCAGTAAGTGGTGGGCCTGCTATTATAGCTGTTTCCCTTCCAAATATAAGGGCACCTATGGTCATAACACCAGCCATAACTCCTACTATACCTCCAAAGGCTATAAGTATAGTTCTCCATTGTTGAGCTAATTCCTTTATACTCATCATTGTACCCATATGAGTTATAAGTAAATACATGGCAACTTGAGCTGCTGGCATCCCAAGACTTGATAGATCAACTATGTCTGCTGGGAAAAAAGTCCAAAAACCTAATATAAATAATATTGCAGTAACAAATACTGAAGGCACAAAGGCTTTAGTCTTAGTAGAAACCAAGTCACCTATGGCTAAGGCAATCAGTACAAATGAAAATGCTGCTATAGCATCCATGGTCATAATAATTCCTCCTTTAATTTTTAATGAATATATAATAATACCAAATAGAAGATGGCAGGTCAATACTTTAAAGGAGAGAATTGTTAAAAAAAATAATATAGGGTATATATTGTATATTATTGATAAAAAGGAGAAATAAATGAAAATAGGATATGCATGTCTTACAAGAGGAGTATACAATACAAATTTTAAAACTTGTAGTTTAAAAACAGCAAGGGAAGAAAATCTTTTAAAGATAATTCATCACAATTTAGATGTTTTAGAGAGAATAATAGACTACAATGTGAGAATGGATATAAAATTCTTTAGATTGAGTTCAGATATAATACCATTTGGCTCCAGTGAGGTAAATAAACTGGCTTGGGATGAGATATTTAAAGAAAAATTTCAAAAAATATCAGAAAAGATAAAGAAAAACAATATGAGAATATCCATGCATCCAGGCCAGTATACCGTATTGAATTCACTTAAAGATATCGTTGTAGAAAGAGCCATAGAGGATTTAGAATATCACAACAGATTTCTAGATGCCTTAGAGATGGACGCTAGGAGCAAGATAATTCTTCATATAGGAGGAGTCTATGGAGACAAAAAATCAGCCATAAGTAGATTTGAAGAAAACTATGACAGATTGAATCCAGGAATAAAATCCAGATTGATAATTGAAAATGATGATAAGTCTTATAATATAGGAGAAGTTTTAGAGATAAGCAAGAGAAAAGATATACCAGTTGTATATGATAATCTCCACAATGCACTTCTTCCCTTTGATGAAAGTAAGGATGATAGCTACTATATAAAGCTGGCAGGTGAAAGTTGGAAGAGTAGAGATGGAAATCAAAAGATACACTATTCCCAGAGTGCAGATGGTAAGAAAACTGGAAGCCACTCTAGGACCATAGATCTGGAGGAATTTCATAGCTTTTTAGGATCAATTGCAGATGTAGATATAATGCTAGAAGTAAAGGATAAAAATATCTCTGCCCTGAAGGCTAAAAATCTTATAGACCCTAGGAGAGATATAAGAAACTTGGAAGAAGAATGGGCAAGATATAAATACAATATACTGGAACATGATGCAAATATATATTTAGAAATTAGAGAACTGTTAAAGGATAAGAACTCCTATCCTGTAATAGAATTCTATAGGCTTATAGATAAGGCACTGGAAAAAGAGGCCAGTCAAGGAGATAGCATAAATGCCCTATCACATGTATGGGGGTACTTTAAAGATCTAGCCAGTGAAGGAGAAAAAAAGAAATATGATTCCTATATAAATTCATTTAAAAGAGGAACATATTCCATAAATGCCTTGAAAAATCTCTTACTTAAAATGGCCCTTAAGTATGATAA
>CAZBAK010000011.1:0-3673 GCA_964489715.1 uncultured Tissierella sp.
AGAGCCATAAAAAAGTTACTTCCACTAAAGTAGATCATATAAGCTTCTCTATTTCTTTGTAAAAATATTACAAAGAAATATAAGCTGAGAGTTAGGCAAATAGAAATTAAAAATGCATCTAATGCTAGATTTTTATTGTTATATTTTATTATTGAATCATAGGAGCCTAGCTCTAGGGATTTAATCATTCCTCCAGACCTATAGTTTAAACTTGTTATATGTACTACTAATTCTATTTCCTTGTTTTCACTCTTTCCCATTCCAATCTTATATCTACTTTGTGCTTTAAATGTCTCCTTATCTAGAGAAGGGTTACCAGCCTGGGCAATTTTTTCACCATTTAAGTAGATTCTGTGGGAGGTTCTAAGGGTTTTAGCCTTTATGCCATATACATCATCTAGGGGAAGTTTTACCCTGAGGCGATATGTACCAGAACCATTTTCTAGTCCTCTATCTTTTAAATAGCCTTCCCAATCTCCAGGGACATTGACATATTCAGGACTTTCATTCTTAAAGTCTGCTCTTGGATCTATAAGTTTTCCAGAGTAAAATTCCCATTGTCCATCTAATTTTAATATTTCATCTTTTTCCATATTCCAATCTCTCAGGTCCAAGAGGCCTTCTTCTGCTATGTATTTAGACTCTTGATTTGTATAATTTATTCTAAAAATATTTATAATAACCAAAAAGATAATAAAGATAGAAATAAGTATAGAATAAATATTCCTTTTTTTACTAGTTTTTAATCTCTCCATGCTGATCCTCCTAGATAAAGTTTTAAAACATATATAATGAATTTTTGATTCAATGTCTATCTTTTTATCTATTATATATGTAAATCTATTAATAGTAAATCTAGACATCCACTGGATTTACTTATAAAAAGCTATGAAATCCTTCCCTTAAGAAAGAATTTCATAACTTCTTATAAAAATTTAAAATTAGACTTATCTATTAAATATATTTTTATTTCAATCTTGCCCTAACTATAATTCTCTTTTTATTGCTTATACCATCTTCTCTTTCACAGCTAGTAAGTGTTAAGGCTCCATAATCAGTATCCTTTATAACTGAATTGTCACTGGGATCAACTATAAAGACTTTCTCTACAGAGTATTCATGCTTTCCCTGAGGAGTCTCTAGAGTTATAGGATCTCCTTCTTCTAATTTATCTAGATGTCTAAAGTAATCAGCTGGTCCTGTTCTGTGAGCTGCTATGGCTACATTGCTGTCTCCACCTGGATAGTCCGTACTCCTATAGTGGGCTGGTGGATAATTTGGATCTGAGGCAAATACATCTATATTACTTGCTTCCATCTCCACCACCATAGCTTCTAAATCTATCTTGGGAATTGTCATAAGAGTATCTGGCCATTCATCATATACTATTTGTTTTTCTTCTTCTGATAACTTATCTCCCTGTGTAACTTTTGAACTTTCTTTTAATTTTACAAATTCTTCCTTAGCTTTATTTTGTGCTCGATTTGATTCTAGCCTAAGTTTTATAGGATAGGATAATATTACAAGTCCTATTAAGATTATAGCGATTCCTATTATTTTTCGTCTCTTCACTTTTACCACCTCTTTTGATAGTATAACTATTTATATTAAAAATCTTACCCTTAAAAAAGATGGCTAAACTTTTTAGCTTAGCCATCTTTTTGTTTTACATCTATCTCTTTAATAATTTTTCCTTATAGATATAAGCTCCTCCTAAAAGCATTATTATGAATCCTAGTGGGATAAGCATATTTATATCTGTGCCAGTTTGAACTAGATTTCCACTTATATATGCTTGATTTGCTTTAGATAGTGGATTTCCTGGCCCTTTTGGTCCTTCTGATATTATTGGTACTTTTATTGTTTCAGGATCTTTAGGCTTTTCTGGCTTTTCTGGTTTTTCTTCTGGCTTTTCTTCTGGTTTCTCATCATCAATTGGTTTTGTTTCTGGATCTTCTGGCTCTTCAGGATTTTCTGGTTCTTCAGGATTCTCAGGTTCTTCTGGCTCTTCTGGTTCTTCTGGATCTTTTGGCTTAGCCTTATTCATTAGCTTTAGATCCTGTCCTTCAATGTCCTTATCTAGAGTAACACCGTTTTCTTTTATATTTACAGTGTATACAGTATCGCTAAGTTCATATCCATCTGGTGCTGATATTTCCCTTATAGTATATTGACCAAAGGCTATATCATTAAATATTACCTCTCCCTGGCTATTACTCTTAACTGTTGTTCCTACTAATTCACCTTTAGAATTATATAGGCCAAATTCTGCATTTTCTAAAAACTGATTATCTGAATCTACTTTTATTAATCTTATATTTCCCTTTATCTTGGTGTTAGTAAAGGTCAATGTTTTTAAAACTCCTGCTCCCCCTATTGTTACTTCTTGAGTTTGGCTTCCTAAATTGTAAGCTTCTGGGGCTTTCTTTTCTCTTACAGTGTATGTGCCATAGGCTAAGTTATTAAAAGTTACTCGACCATTACTATCTGTAGCTTGTGAAGTGTATTTTACCTCATTATCTTGAACTAGCTCAAATATAGCTCCAGCTAAGAAGTCACTTTCTCCATCTTCACCTAATTTTATCAATTCTAATCTATCTTTTTCAGAAGTTGATGGACGTCTATTGTTTATAACTATCAAATCTTTTCCATCTATATCAGTAACTATAGTTGCAGCATTTTCATCTATAGATACTTTATAAATAGTTGAATTAAGATAGTAAGCTCCTGGGGCTTGTGTTTCTTTGATGAAATACTGTCCTAAAGGCATATCTTCAAATTTTACTAGACCATTACTATCGCTTGTAACTTCTTTTAATGGACTTTCTAGATCTGTATCAAGTATATTGTATATAGCAAATCTTGCTCCTGCTAATAAATTTCCCTTGTTATCTTTTTTAATTAGTTCTACATTGCCTTTTGCCTTAGTATTTATAAAATCTTCAAGTTTAATTGTTTTTCCATGGCTTTCAGCATCTATCTTAACTTGTCTTGTTTCTTCTGAAAGAATATATCCGTCTATAGTTTCTCTTTCTATTATCATATATTCTCCATAAGCTAGATCTTCAAAGCTTACTAGACCATCTTCAGTACTTGTAGCTGTTGTTGTAGGAACTTCATTTGACATTTTGTATATATCAAACTTTACTCCTGCCAACGGATTTCCTTTGTCGTCTTTTTTAATAAACTCTATACTTCCTTTTATTTTTGTATTCATAACATAATCCAATTCATAAGTTAAAATTTTTTCTGTTATTTCTACTAGATACTCATTATCATTTAATAAATATCCTTCTGGACTTTCTATTTCTTTAACAATATATTTTCCTAGGGGTAGATCTTGAAAATTTACAAGTCCGTTTATATCACTTGTTTGAACTTGTACTGGATTTTCAAAATTACTATCTGAAGTATTGTATATTCCAAACTTTGCTCCTGCTAACAATTTTTCTTCATTGCTCATTTTTATTAATTTTACTTGTCCTAATTTTTTCTTAACATTTTCAATATATCCAAAGTTTTTAATTGGATTAGAGGATGTCAGATTTATTTCTCCTGTCTCAACTATTCTAACATATCCTTCTGGAGCCTCTATTTCTCTTATTATATATTTTCCAAGTGGTATATCTTTGAATACAACCAAGCCATTTTCATCACTTGTTTGTTCAAATAA
>CAZBAK010000011.1:3773-40965 GCA_964489715.1 uncultured Tissierella sp.
AAGCCATTTTCATCACTTGTTTGTTCAAATAAGACATTTTCAAAGTTAGTGTCTTCTATAGCATATAGGCCAAATCTTGCTCCCTCTAGTGCTTCTCCATTTTCACCTTGCTTGATAAATTTTACTTGACCCTTTGCTTTCTTATTTATAAAATACTCTAATTTTATGGTCCTATTTTTTTTATTTATATTTATTTCTAATATCTCATCGGATAGTTCATATCCTATAGGAGCCTCAATTTCTTTTATTACATATTCTCCAAATGCTAGATTGATAAATTTTACTAATCCATTGCTTCCACTTATTTGTGTTTGTATAGGATTATCAAAATTTGTATCTGAAGCACTGTATATGGCAAATTTTGCTCCTGATAATCTATTCATCTTCTCATCTTTTTTAGTAAATTCAATACTGCCTAGTTTTTTCTTATAGTTTGTAATACATCCAAGATCTGTATATTTTCCCTTTTTATTTACATCTACTGGTATAGTTTCCTGTAAAAGTTCGTATCCTCCTGGTGCTTCAATTTCTTTTATTACATATTTTCCTAGGGGAATATCTTTAAATCTTACTGTTCCATCTTCAGAACTTGTTGCAATTTTAACTGGATTCTCAAAGTTAGTATCTGACTTTTCATATATAGCAAATTTTGCTCCTGCTAATGCATGTCCATTTTCATCTTGTTTAATAAATATTACTTTACCTAACCATAGGGTTTTTTGCATTTCTTCATCTTGATCATCTATCTTTTCTATCTCATCTTTTTCATCTTTTTCTTTTGTTTCTTCTTTTACTTCTTTTACTTCTTCTTTTTCTTTATTTCCAGTATCTTTATTTTCATTTTCTTTAACTGGATCATCCAGCATTTCTTCTTTTTGATCTTGTTTTTCATCAGTCTTTGCTTCCTCTACTTCTTCTACTTCTTCTTTTATTTCTTCTACTTCTTCTTTTTCCTCTGTTACTTTTTCAGTTTGTAGTTCTTTGACTTCCACTTCTTCTTTTTCTTTATTATCTGTTGAATTAGCATATACCCTTTGTATAGGTCCTGCTATTTGAATCAATAAAGATAGAACAAGCATAAAAATTAATCCATATTTACTCTTATTATAAAAAAAGTTCATTTTATTCCTCTCCTTTCAGCCTAGATATAAGCAATACAATTATAGCCTATTGGATTAAAGTGCTAAACTTCTTCTCCTACTTTCATAGTATTCTAAATTATAATTTCAATCTATACCATTTTGGTTGAAATACACCTCAATTATTGCTGATTTTTCACATAAAAATCCCCTTGATATCAAGTTTTTCTACTCTTCCTATCAAGGGTGAGATATTATCTCAAGTTTATTTTTGCTTAGCGCTTTCAATTTTTTTATTTAACTCTTTAAGGTAAATTTCTAATTTTTTATAGGCTTCTTCCTTATCCCTATATAAGAAATTGTCTTCTTGAGATTCTAAACTTTTTTCACTATAATTTCTCTTGTATTCTGAAGGAGAGCAATTATATTTTAGCTTGAAAAGCCTATTTAAAGATTTTGTACTGGGAAATCCACTTTCATATGATATATCAGTTATAGTTTTATCTGTAGTGGTCAATAGTTCTATAAACCTATCTAGTCTCTTAAGATTTAAATATTCTTGAAATGAAATTCCCAACATATCTTTAATAAAATGTGATATATAATGAGGACTCAAAAATTCATTGCTTGCTATATCTTTAAGTTCTATCTTTTTTTGATAATTTTGATCTATATAGGCTATTATCCTTTCTATTCTTCTCATATCATTTTTTATATTTATAATTCTATCCTTATCTATAAGAGAACAGTTGAATTTATTTAACAAACGATACAGGAGTATATTAACTTCACTGGCAAGTATAAATTTATAGCTTCTAGTCTTTTTATAATTTTCTAATAGAATTTCAAGCAAATGCTTTCTTATATTGTTAAATTCATCTTCTTTATCTTCTGACTCCTCAGATGACCTACAACAAAACTGCAATCTGTTTAAGCCTTCATAATATCTGGAATAATAAATAGGATCTATTTGCAGGGCTATAAGTACATTTCCCTCCTCAGTTCTACTTGTACTATGGATTTCATTAGAATTCACTATCATAATATCATCTTCTTTAAGAAGATATTTTTCATTTTCTATTATAATATTGATAGAGCCTTCTGCTATTAAAATAACTTCTATTTCCTTGTGTAGATGCATAGCTATTTTATCTACACTATGAATAAATATCTTTATGGGAAGCCCTTTATCTTTGCTTATCATTTCATAATGATATTTCATATTCTATTCTCCTATCCTTATTATAGTAAAGCAAACTTAAATTTATTATATATTCCAATCTTACCCATTAATCTCCTACACCAAAATCTGTATTATTGTATAAAACTTCAATCTTAGGATTTTCATCTAAATATGAATATTCCTCTATAAACCAATCTATAAGCTTTTCATCTCTTTTTATCTCAGTGCTGTTGTTTGTAAATACATTTATTGTTCCATATTTAAAATGCTCCAATAAAATCTCTATATCATTTTTTATCATTTCCCTAGTCTGTCCCTCTATACCAACCATAAGGCAAACTGATTCAAAGTATTCCTTCAACTCTTCTGGACTTTTAAATTTAGCATTTTTATTTAAAAATTCATTTCTAAATTCATAGTCAAAACTTTCCACTCCAATTTTAAATACAATGGGAATAGAAAAGTAATCTCTCATTTCCTCTAATCTATTTCTATAGATCCAATGGCTTTCTAAGAATAGTTTTTTTATATCTTTTTCTATTATAATATCTTTTATCATCTCTAAGGTTTTTTTAGGCATTTCAAAGCAACTGCCTGAGTTTATAACTTCTAGGTTTTTAAGATCTCCTGTAATGTTTTTTAAAACTTCAGAGTTCAACTTGTTTATATTCTTCTCTGATTCTGAATTATCAAGCGTATAGTCGCAAAAGCTACACTTGTTCCAAACACATGGAAAGGCCTTTAACAAAACTATCTCTCTCTTATTTTTATTTTTAATTCTACTATATCTATCCATTATTGATCATTCACCAACTTTCCCTTTAAACTTCTAGGCATTTCTGAAATAGCTAGTTTGGCTACACTAATAGCTAGAGATTTATCTATAAGATCTGTAAGAAATTGTACTAGAAATACACTGGTAACTTTATTTACTCCTAGGTTAGACAATATAGCAACTATATATGAGGACCCTGAGGAGGTTACACCATCAAATATAAAGGCAGATATAATAGCTCCTGCTAGAGATGAAACTATACTCAATATTAAAATTCCTATTGCTAATTTTCTCCCTTTAAAAAATCCATATTTAAACAATACATATAGGGTGATAGCTATAACTACTTGGACAGGTGCAAAATATAGGGAGTATATATCAAAAGTAATTCCACTAAGTATACTTGCACCAAGCCCACTTATAACTCCTAAAGTAGGTCCCAGTAGTATTGTTATCAATATAGTTCCTATTGAATCTAACAAGATTGGAAGCTTTAAAGTAAAGGCGATGAAAGTTCCTACTACATTTACTGTCATAGCTAAAGCAACCAAGCTTAATTCTAATGTTTTAATCTTTTTCATAAGCATTCCCCTCTAAAAATCTACATAAAAGTAAAGTATAATATACAGAAAAAGTATAGTATACTTTACTTTAACATTTTTAACAAAGTTTTAAAATTATTTTTTCTTATAATGTCTTTTCTTTTTTTTGCTAGCTACTTTAGGTTTTTTTGCTGCATCTCCATCTTCATCATCTTTTAAAGATACCCAAATAGAGTTCCCACCCTTTGTATCTGATTCAATTTTAAGAAATCCCATTTTATTTAAAAACTTTGATAACTTAGTATCTCCATAGTTTCTAACGTCAAAATCAGGATATCTTTTAGCAAGTCTATTTCCCAATTCTGCCATATTTATACTTTGATTTTCTGAATCTGATTCATTTATCATCTTGATTATAGATGCCTTAATAACATTTATATCTGTCATACCTTTTTCATCTTCTTCAGATAAAGATGTTTTAGTATGATTAGAATTATTATTATTATTCTTTTTATTGTTTTTAATAGATTCAGTCTTTTCTCCAGCTGCAGCCAGTACATCTAAATATTTAAATTGATTACAAGCTGCTATAAATGGTTTAGGTGTTTTCTTTTCACCCATACCTACAACCAGCATAGCTGATTCTCTAAGTCTAGAGGCAAGTTTTGTAAAGTCACTATCACTTGAAACTATGCAAAATCCATCTACATGATTAGAATATAAAATATCCATAGCATCTATTATCATAGCTGAGTCTGTAGCATTCTTCCCAACAGTATATCCATATTGTTGGACAGGAGTTATTGAATTTTCCAGCAATATATCCTTCCATGACCCAGTATGCGGTTTGGTCCAATCTCCATAAATTCTTTTATATGTAGCTACACCATAATTTGATATCTCATCCATTATATATCTAATATACTTTGCTGAAACATTGTCTGCATCTATTAATACTGCAAATTTTTTATCTTCTGCCAAATTTATCACCACCTTTCTTTTTATTTTTTAAAATTCATATGAAAAGACCCCATAGAGAAATTTTTACTCTATAGGGTTCATAAAACTATTTCATTTTATATAAAATTATTTCATTTTTTTCGCCCATTCTATATAATTGTCTACTACTTATATGGTTCTTTTTTTAAACTTCCAACTATTGCCAGGATTTTCCTATATATCTTCCTATTTTATAGATGCTTACCCACTACTTCAAGCCCAGCACTTTCACCTATGTCTTCAAATATTATATCTCCTGAACTATCTTTTAAAATTACTTTTATGTTTGATGATATACTTTCCGAAATTTTTCTCTCCATCAAACCATTTTTAGGAGCTTTTAAAACTCCACTTTTTTTATACTCTCCTCTTATGGAAAGACTATATTTTTTATCTTCTACAAATATATCTATTATTTCATTTTCATAGGATAGTTTTTTTACCTTTGCCCCAGTATAGGTTGCAAAGAGATAGATCTTATCCTTTATTTTTATAAAAGTTAAAAATCCAGTAAAATGATTTTTAAGCCATGGAATCTTTGCAATAGAAAACATAAGTGAAACATCTTTTTCTTTAAAGTGATTGCATTGCATCCAAACCCACCACTTGGGAAAAGATTTGCCCCAATCTTTTTCTATATAACCATATCCATCTGTAAAATCTACTTCTTTTCCATTTATATTTAATTTTCCTTCTAACCTATGATTTATATTTACTACACCATGGTAGCATTCCATAAAAGGAACAAAGGAAAAAGGACCCATAATGCCTGGACTTGTAATTTTCTTAGGAAATTCTTCTATATCATAGAATTTTAAATTTCCTTCTATGGGATAATCTTTATCTCCTAAATAAATTTGAATTCCCTCTCTAGTAAATCTATTTTTATGGATCTTTACATCTAATTCTTTTTCTGAATAGGTAAAATCTTCTACTGGGAACTTATAATATTCAGTTCTATAATCTAGTGAGTCAATTATTTGAATAAACGAATGACCATTTCCCTCTTTATCATATGCTAGGCCTGGAATAAAGGCAAATGAATTTTTTTCTTCTTTATCCACTATTTTATAGTACCATCCTTCAAAATAGTTTTTACTCTTATACTTGCCTTGAAAGATTTCAGGATTAAATAATTTTGTCAGGATGTACATAGATTTCCCCCTCATATACTATAATCATAACAAAGTTTATCTCTTAACTCAATATATCTTTAACCTTAGCTGTAAGTTTATCTTTTATCTTTGTTGAATCCTTGTAGATATTTTTTATTTCTCCTCTAATCTTATCTTTATAAACTGGATCTTCTATATAGTTTAGATTGATCTTTACACTTATAATAGAACCCTCCAGAGCAGCATAAGTTAAGATAACTCCAACTCCTACATCTGTTATGGTGTCTTCATTGCCATGTTTTACTATAGCTTCTTGAAATTTTAGAAGATTTAAACATTCCCTACTGGTCTTTAAAGGAGTAGCTAAAGCTTTTTTATAAGCTTGCCCTATCTTATCTTGTTTTTCTTCTTCAGTCTTATATTCTTCCTTATAGGCCTCTATGACACTGGCAAAGCCTTTAGCATCTTCATCAATATATTCATTTAATCTTTCTATACTCTTTTTAATCTCTTTATGACTCTTTTTTACACTTTCTTGTATATCCTTATCCAATTCTTTAAAATACTCTTTATCAATACTAAAATTTGAAGTCATAAGGGTTAATGCACCTGCTAGGCTTGTGACCAAAGAACATACACTTCCACCACCTGGAGTGGGATCTCCACTCTGAACTACTTCTATATATTCTCTTATACTCTTATCTATATACATCATAACACCTCAATTTATTTAATTTCTAAGTCTAGGATCAAGTGCATCTCTAAGAGCATCTCCAAATAGATTAAAAGCTAAGACCAAGATCATAATAGTAAGACCTGGGAGTATAGATATCCATGGTGCTTCTAATATAAAAGATCTTCCTGAACTCATTATAGAGCCCCAGCTGGGTGTGGGAGGTTGAACTCCTAGTCCTAAGAAACTTAGTGAAGATTCTACTATTATAATCTTAGGAACTTCCATTGTAATTAATACTATTAATGGAGCTAGAGAATTTGGTAATATATGTCTAAATATTATTCTCATATCGCTCATTCCAAGCGCTCTTGCTGCTTCTATATATTCAGACTCTCTTAATGTTAAAAATTGCCCTCTTATCATTCTCGTATAGCCAGACCAACTAACTAGAACAACAGCTAATATAAGGTTTTTTAAACTAGGCCCTAAGGCAGCAGCCAAGGCTATAGCTAAAAGACTTATTGGAAAAGACCAAGCAATATCTGTTATGGCACTGATTATATAGTCTATAATCCCTCCATAATAGCCAGCCAGTGCGCCTAATAGGCTGCCAATGACCATAGAAAATCCTACAGCTATAAATCCTACCTTTAGTGATACTCTAGCTCCATAGACGATTCTAGAGAATATATCTCTACCAAATTCATCTGTTCCAAATATATTTTCTGTATTAGGAGCTTGTAATATTCTAGCATCATTCATTTGATCATAGGGATGGGTGGCTATAAATTTTGCTCCAAGAGCTATGATAATAAACATCACTATAATTATAGCACCAAAAACAGCAGTTTTTTTTGAAAAGAGTTTTTTCCAAAAATCAAATTTATTATATGTTCTGGCTTCAACTTCTTCTCTAAAGATATCTTTATTTGCTACATCTTTTAGTTCCATATCTATCACCTCTTTATACTAATATTTAATTCTTGGATCCACTAGAGCATATAGTATATCTGCCAACAAATTGCCCAAGAGAACAGTAGCTGCCAAAACTAACATGGCGCCTTGCACCACTGGATAATCTCTTGCAAATATAGCATCAACCATTAGCCTACCTATCCCTGGTATAGAAAATACAGTTTCTAGTATAACAGATCCTCCAAAGACCCAACCTATTCTCATACCTAGAAGGGTTATAACTGGTATTAAAGCATTTTTTAAAGCATGTTTGTATATTACTATCTTTTGAGACAATCCTTTTGCTTTAGCTGTTCTTATATAATCTTCTCCTACAACCTCAAGCATGCTTGATCTAACCATTCTTGCTGTTACTGCAGCATCAGTTAAGCCCACAGTTATAACTGGTAGAATAAGATGCTTGGCTGTACCATATCCTGATATGGGAAACCATCCTAGTTTGTATGAAAAAAAATAAATTAAAAGTAGACCAAACCAAAAAGTCGGCATTGAAATACCTACAAGAGCAGCAGTCATGGAAACATAGTCTTTATAGGTATTTCTATTTACTGCAGCTATAATACCTATAGGCACTGCTATTAAAAAGGATAATAAAATAGAATAGATACCTATTTTTAAAGTTACCGGAAATCTTTCAACTATGAGTTCACTTACTGGTCTATTTTGTAAGATGGAATTCCCCAGATCACCTTTTAAAATTCCCTTAAGAAAAGTAAAATATTGGACATATAAAGGCTTATCTAGTCCTAAAGATTCAGTAATATTTTGATAAACTTCTGGAGTAGCATTTGGGCCTACTATTAAATCTACAGGGCTTCCGTCTGAAAGATGAAGTATCATAAAAACGATTATAGTAAGTCCAATTAAAACTGGAATCATAAAAATCAATTTTTTAGTAATATATTTCAGCATTTTTCTCACCTACCTTTTATTAAAATAGTCCACTTTTATTAAAAGTGGACTATTAAGTTGTTTCTCATACAAGATATATTTAATTTTTTATATCTACTCCATCGTTAAATTGGATTATCCAAGGATGGTATTTAGGATTTATTACTCTTTTACTTATTGCAATATTGTAGTCAGGAATATATATAGGTACCCAAACTGCTTCTTTTATCAAATGTTTTTGTGCTTCCTTATATGCTGCTCCTCTCTCTTCAAGAGTAGGCATGCTAGAAGCTTTTCCCAGCAATCTATCTGTCTCCTCATCCATCCATCTTGAATGATTCGGATATGGCGCTTGACTAGATAGTAAGAACCAGTCCAGTATATCTGCATTTGACCAACTATATTCTCTTATAAACAATTCTTGTTCCCCAGATTTTAACATATCTGTATAACTTGCACTATCATATAACTGTATATCTGCATTTATTCCTACATCCTTTAATTGATCTTGTATTACCTCAGCAAGTCTACTATATTCAGTGGAATTTTCTGCAGAAAGTTTTAATGTAAGCCCATCAGGATAACCTGCTTCTTTTAAAAGTTCCTTTGCTTTTTCGACATCATACTCATAACCATCTTCTTTACTATTTTCATAGTAATCCTCCTTTAGCATAGGGGGAAGATATCCATGGGCTACTTGAGCATTATCTCTAAAGACATATTTTATAATTTGTTCTTTATTTAGGGCATGATTTAAGGCTTGCCTGACCTTTATATCATCAAAGGGTTTTTTATCAGTTGCATAGCCCAAATAACC
This sequence comes from uncultured Tissierella sp., assembly GCA_964489715.1. Taxonomy (GTDB): domain Bacteria; phylum Bacillota; class Clostridia; order Tissierellales; family Tissierellaceae; genus Tissierella_A. Next base: position 12,826 of record CAZBAK010000011.1, read on the forward strand.
AAGTTTTGATGCTTCCCCACTTAATATTTCCACCTGATCATTATTCTTTAATTTATCCATTAGCACTGCAGTTACATCTCTTAAAACATCAACTGATCCTGATTCAAGCTCCATAAGTCTAGAATTTTCCTCTGGTATAACCCTCATTACTATCTTGTCAATTATAGCTTTTCCATTATTTTCCATCCAGTCTGGTCCCCAGGCATAATCTTCATTTTTACTTAAAACTATTTTATCCCCTTTTATCCATTCCTCAAATTTGTAAGGGCCTGATCCAACCAAATTCTTATTTCCATAATCATCTCCAAATTCTTCATAGGCCTCTTTGCTTATTATTCCAGATCCTGTGCTAGATAGGACATACAGAATATTCGGAAAATTGTAATTTAGATTTACATCTACTGTATATTCATCTACCACAATTACTTCTTTTATTGCAGCAAAGTCACTTTGGGCAGGAGATGCTACTTCTGGATCTATTATAGTTTCCAAGGTCCATTTAACATCTTCTGCAGTAAGATCCTTGCCATCATGAAACTTAACATCTTCTTTTAAATGAAAGGTCCAAGTTAATCCATCCTCTGACATCTCCCATTCTTTAGCAAGTCCTGGCTTAAAATTAAAATCATAGTCTCTACTTACCAATCTGTCATAAACATATATAAGCGCATCAGAATACCAAGCTGTTTTTATATGGTCTAATGTTTCAGCATCTCTATCATAGGCTACTACCAATTCTTTTTCTTCAGCTTCTCCTCCATTATCTGTTGGTTTGGAAGCTGAGTTATTTCCACATCCTAGTAAAAACGAAGTAACTATTATACTAAAAGTAAGCACTAAAGTTAGTTTTTTGTTTTTAAATATGTTCATATCCTTCTCCTCCTGTTTTTATAGATCAAAATGACATGCTACAATGTGTTCTTTTCCTATATTTCTAAGAATTGGTTCCTTTTCTATACAAATTTTTTCTACAAATGGACATCTAGTGTGAAATCTACATCCTAAGGGTGGATCTATAGGGCTAGGTATTTCTCCTTCTAAAAATATTATCTCTTTTTTTATGTCAGGATCATATATTGGAACAGATGAAAGTAAAGCCTTGGTGTAGGGATGTGAAGGCCTTTTAAAAAGATCATCACTGCTAGCTGTTTCAACTATCTTTCCTAGATACATTACTGCAATCCTATCACTTATATGTTTTACCACACTTAAATCATGTGAAATAAACAGATATGTTAGATTAAGATTTTCTTGAAGTGATTCTAAAAGGTTTAATATTTGAGATTGTACGGAAACATCAAGTGCAGACACAGGTTCATCGCAGATAATAAATTTTGGTTCTACTGCTAAAGCTCTTGCTATTACAATCCTTTGTCTTTGCCCACCGCTAAACTCATGAGGATATCGATCTAAATACTTCTTACTAAGACCTACCAATTCAATAAGTTCTTCAGCTCTTTTTTCTCTTTTATCCTTGTTGCCATACTTATGAACATATAGTACTTCTTCTAATGTATTCTTTACAGTCTTTCTAGGATTAAGTGAAGCAAATGGATCTTGAAAGACTAGTTGCATCTTTTTTCTTATTAGATTTAAATCTTTTTTATTCATCTTTAAAACATCTTTTCCCTCAAAGAAGATCTGACCCTCTTTTGAATTTACAAGTCTTAAAATAGCTCTTCCTGTTGTAGATTTTCCACATCCACTTTCACCAACTAATCCTAAAGTTTCTCCTGATTTTATATACAAGCTAATACCATCTACAGCTTTTACATAAGCTATGTTTTTAGGAATAAGCTCTCCCTTTATAGGAAAATAAACTTTTAAGTCTCTTATATCTATTAAGTTTTCTTTCACTCTATCACCACCAATTATTTATATTTCCAACACCTTACCAAGTTTTCATCTGATTTAAAAAAAGGTGGTTCATTTTTTATACATATATCCATAACATAATCACATCTCGTCTTAAAGCGACAACCTTCTTTTATTTGACCTGCTGTTGGAACTGTACCTCTTATTGTATAGAGCTGAGTTTTGTTTTCCTTAATCTTTGGAATAGATTTTAACAATCCAATTGTATAGGGATGTTTAGCTTGCTTAAATAGCTTGCTTACATCAGCATATTCTAGTATCCTACCAGAATACATTACAGCAACCTTATCTGATACTTCTGCAACAACTCCCATATCATGGGTTATAAGCATAACTGCTGTATCAGTCCTTTCTTTCAACTCCTTAATTAAATGTAAGATTTGGGCTTGAATAGTAACATCTAGAGCTGTAGTAGGCTCATCTGCTATAAGAAGTTCAGGTTCACAAGAAAGGGCCATAGCTATCATAACTCTCTGCCTCATACCTCCGCTTAGTTCATGGGGATATTGTTTTAATCTTTTTTCAGGTAAGGAGATCCTTACTCTTTTAAGCATATCCAAAGATTTTTTCATTGCTTCTTTTCTAGATAATTTTTGATGCAGTATTATTGTCTCAGCCAGTTGATTGCCAATAGTATAGACTGGATTTAGAGAAGTCATAGGTTCTTGGAAGATCATAGATATATTATTTCCTCTGATCTTCATCATATCTTCCTCCTTTAAAGCCAGCAAATCTTTACCCTTAAAAAGAATTTGTCCACCTAGGATCTTCCCAGGTGGACTAGGTATAAGCCCCATAACAGATAGAGCTGTTACACTTTTACCTGATCCAGACTCTCCTACTATTCCAAGAGTTTCACCTTTTTCTATTTTAAAACTTATATTTTCTATAGCAGGAATTTCTTTTTTGTCACTATAAAATACGGTGGTCAAATCTTTAACTTCAAGTAAATACTCCTTCATCTCATACCTCCATACTCTATATTTATGATGAAATCTTCTGAATCTTCAATAAAGTTATATATATATTATATAACATATTAGAAAAAATAGATATATTTTACTTTGGAATATTTCAAAATAAAAATTTCCCTAATAGAATACAGACTTTTATTTCTTTTTCCGCCTCCTATTAGAGAAATATATTATTAGTTTATATAATCTTAATATTTTTATATAAATTCCAAGTGCCAATTATAGTATCCTGTTTTTTCATTGTATATATATTTGAAATATGCAGAAAAGACATTTCCATTTTTGCTTTTAAGATTTCTAAATCCTACTTTCCCATTTTTAAGTAATAACTCTACCATTTCCTTGGATACACTTTTCCCAAAAGAACTTATATATTTGTCATCCTTCCAGATTGTAAACTTGCATCCATTTATCCAGTTTACACATCCAAAGTTTTTTTCTCTTTCTACAATATGATTCCCACACATAGGGCAGATACCTATACTTTCTTCTCCTTCTTTTAAAGCTATAGTAAAGGTATTTAACAAGGACAAGTCATTTTTTATATTATTTACTGCATTTATTGTAAATTCCTTTATTATATCTAGAAAATCTTCTTTTTTGAATTTATTCTTTTCTATGTCAGATAAGCTTTTTTCAAGTTTACCAGTATATTCTAAATCAAATAATTCCCTACAGGGAAATGTTTCAACCAAGGTCCTCCCAAGTTCTGTACAAGTTAAGCTTTTCCCCTTGGATTCTATATAGCCTATGTCCTTAAGTTTTTTTATAGTTTCAGCCCTGGTTGCAGGAGTGCCTATTGAAAATCCACTTAGAATAGATTCCATCATCTCATCTGTATCTTCTTCATCTTCTTTAAAACTCTTTCCACAAGTTTCCATTATTCTTAAAAGACTTTTTTCAATATGTAATTTAGGTGGTCTCTTGCTTACAGTGTTTATACTAGTATCTACTAGGTCTACATTTTCTCCCTTAGCAAGCATGGGCAATATGGTATCCTTACTTTTTGTCTTTTCTATAATACGCCAACCTAATACAGTCTGAACCTTGCCCTTACTTATAAATTCTCCCTTGATCTTATCATCATTTACCTTACAGACCAATCTTGTTTCTTGGTACTCTGCTATAGGAAGAAAGTTCATTAAAAATCTATCCTTTACTTCATCATAGACACATCTTTCATCTTGACTTAATTTACTAGGCTTTATATAGGTTGGAATTATGGCACTATGTCCTTCAACCTTCTTATTGTTAAAGATTCTCTTGTTTCTAGTAAATTTAATTTGATCTTCATAGGGCAGATCTTTTTTAAGTGAATTTAAAACTTTTTCAGTTTTTTCTTTTAAACTTTCATCTAGTGCAACACTAGCTGTTCTAGGATAGGTTAAAAACTTCTTTTCATATAGGGTCTGTGCTACTTTTAAGACCTTATCTGATGTCCAGCCCTTAAATTTACTAGTAATATGTCCCTGTAAATTGCTTAAATTAAAAAGGGAAGGGGCATATTCTTTCCTATTTTCTACTTGCTTATCCTCTAGTCTAGCAGTTTTATCTTTTAAATTTTTCTTTAGAACTTTTAATAGATCCTTATTATAAAATTTTTCACTGCTATCTTCATAGTAAAGTCCTTCAAATAGGATTTCATCCTTTGTTTTAAAGTTTGCCAACAATTTATAATAGCTTGATGGTTTAAAGTCCTCTATTTCTTTATCTCTATCATAGATAATCTTCAAAGTAGGAAGCAGGACCCTGCCTATATTTAATATTTTTTTATCCTTCCCCTTGTATCTCAGTGTAGCCACAGAGGTTAAGTTTATTCCTATGATCCAATCCGCCCATTGTCTTCCTATTCCTGCATCTTGAAGTGTTTGCATTTCTTTATTTGACTTTAAGTTGGATAGTTCTTTTTTTACTTCTTCTTCTGTCCATTCATTTAAAAGCATTCTAAAGATAGGCTTTTTTTCATTGAAATATATAAACAGCTCGTCTCCTATAACTTGACCCTCTCTGTCATAGTCAGTTGCAGATATAATAGAATCTACATCCTCTCTATCTATAAGAGTTTTTATAATATTTAGTTGTTTCTCAGCCCCTCTATCCACTGACTTCCTATCCTTACTATCCATCTTAACCTTGTATTTAAAGTTCTCTGGAATAAAGGGAAATTTTTCCAGTTTCCAGCTTCGCATATTCTCATCATAATCCTTGGCGTCAAAGAGTTGTAATAGATGTCCAAAAGCCCAGGTTATTAAATAGTCTTCTCCTTGAAAATAGCCATCTCTTCTAGTTTTAATATTTAAGGCATCTGCTATGTTTTTTGCAACTGATGGCTTTTCTGTTATAATCACTTTTTTCAATCTATTCCCTCCTTCTTTAGTCATATAATTTAATAAAATTTCTCAACCTTTGTTTTAAAGTATTCATCCAGATCATAGGGAGAATATATAGCCTTATCTGTTACAACTCCACTTATCAAATGGGCTGGTGTTATATCAAAAGAAGGGTAATATCCCTTTACACCTTCCATTGTATTTTTAACTCCTCTAGCTTCTAATACCTCTCTAGGATCTCTCTCCTCTATAGTAACCGAAGATATGGTCTTATGAGATTTATCTGGAATCCCTGTAACAAAATATGGTACTCCATGATACTTAGCTGCTATAGCTATTTGATAGGTCCCAATTTTATTTGTAATATTTCCATCCATACATATGACATCTGCAGCAGAAGTAAATGCATGAATCTTTTTATTTTTCATTACAAAGGCTGGCATATTATCTGTAATAACTGTTGTATGAAAGCCTTGATCTACAGCTACACTGGCTGTAAGCCTGGCACCTTGAAAATAAGGTCTTGTCTCTGGAACAAATAATTTTATTTCCTTGTTTTGATCCCTACATACTCTCAGCATCATACCAACTATGGTCTCTCCAAAGCATTGGGTCATTATATTAGCATTATCTGGAAACATCTTGACTAGATTTACTCCTACCTTTTCCATAGTACTGTATCTTCTATTTAGGGAATCTATAGTATAGTAGAATATCTTTTCATCAACTTTTTCATAATTTTCTAAGGCCTGCCTAGCAATTTCCAAACATCCACTTGTTATTTGAATCATTCTTTCTCTTGTAGTTGGTCTGGCATGGGCCAGGGTATATGCAGCTTTTTCTAGGAAGCCAAGTTGCTCTTCTCTCTTAAGATCCCTACATTCATAAGCAGCCAGGGCCATACCCATACTTGCTGCAGTATAGGGGCCTGCACTTTGAGTTACCATATCAGCTATGGCCTGGGCTACTTCTATATGGGTCTTGCACTTTACAAATTCAACCTTTGTTGGATAGATTCTTCTATCTAATATCCTAACCATACCATCCTCATACCAAGCTACATTTTCATATTTCAGCATAAAGGCTAGATCTCTGTCTTCCCTAATCAAATCACTCACTCCTTAACGTTAAATCATATGGACTATTTCCCTAAGCAGCTCCTTAAAATCTCTAGAGGCTTTTTCTGCTGTTTCATCTACTTCTTTAACAGTTAGCTCTCTTTCTACTACTCCTGCAGCCATATTTGTCATAAGTGAAAGTCCTAAAAGCTTCATATTCATATGGGCTGCTGTTATAGATTCTGTAACTGTTGACATGCCTACTGCATCTCCACCAGCACTTCTTATAAATTTAACTTCTGCTGGAGTTTCAAATTGTGGCCCCATAGTATAATAGTATACTCCTTCATTTATTTTCATATTGAGATTTTTTGCAGCCTTTTTAGCCAGATCTCTATATTCTCTTGTATATAGATTTGACATATCAAAAAATCTTGGTCCGAATTCTTCAATATTCTTTCCTCTTAAAGGGCTTGATCCCATTTGTTTTATATGATCCTTGATTATCATTATCTCACCTGGTTTATAGTCAGGATTTACAGCTCCTGCAGCATTTGTAAGTATAAGAGTTTCAACTCCCAATAGTTTAAATACCCTAATTGGAATAACCAATTGCTCAAAATCATATCCCTCGTAATAATGAAATCTACCAGACATGCAGACAACTTTTTTACCAGCTAGTTCTCCTAGAATTAACTTGCCTGCATGGGACTCTACACTTGTAGTTAGAAAATTAGGTATATCTTTATAGTCTATAACTATCTTATCCTTTATTTCTTCTGCTAGACTTCCTAAACATGAACCTAAGACTAAGGCTATTTGAGGTTTAAAGTCTATCTTATCCAATATGTAATCTGAACTCTTTTTAAAATATTCATAAGTATATTCCATATTTATAATCCTCTTTTCTATATTCTTTTAAAATGATTTTAATTAATCATAACAAACTTCTCTTAAAAATAATAGAGAATCTATAATTAATTATAGATTCTCTATTATTTTCGTTCCTTCTAAGTCTATTTCTAGTTCAATCAAATCCCAACTGGAGTTTATAGACTTAAAATAATCCTTCATTTCTTCTATGAATTTCTTATCACCTTCTCTTATAACAGCCATAATAGTAGGCCCTGCTCCACTTAAATATCCTCCCAGTGCTTCTGAATGATAGATCTTGTCCATAATTTCATGAAAGTTCTCTATTAATTCCCCCCTATAGGGTTGGTGAAGCTTATCTTTTAATGCGGCCTTTAATAGGTCAAATCTTCCATTACTTAGGGCAGATATAAGCAAGGATACTCTACTTACATTTTCCACTGCATCCTTATAGGAAATTTCTCTTGGTAGTACCTCCCTGGCCATTTTTGTTGATAGCTCAAAATCAGGTACTAGGGCTAGAAACTTTAAGCCCTTAGCTATGGTTATTTTATTATAATATATATCTTCCTTCTCCATTAAGGAAGTTACAAATCCACCGAAGAGGGCTGGAGATATATTATCTGGATGACCTTCAATTTCGGTTGATATTCTAAATATATCTTCTTGAGATAGAGGTCCACCTGCCAATTGGTTGGCTCCCATAACACCTGCTACAATACAGGAAGCACTGCTGCCAAGTCCTCTAGACATTGGAATATTAGATTCTATCTTTATCTTTAGGCCCCTAGGACTATAGTCTATTTCTTTAAAGGTCTTTAACATTGAAATATAGACTAGATTTTCTTCAGGCTTTTCACCCTCCAAGGATCCTATTATCTCTAAAGTTTCGCCAGTCTCTTCAAATGTAAAATTATTGTAGAGATCTAAGGCTATACCAAGACTATCAAATCCTGGCCCCATATTTGCGCTTGTGGCAGGAACCCTTATCTTAATCAAGCTCATCACCAACTTCTAAAATACTTACTATAAGATCCTTAATATCTTCTTTATTACAATTATAATTATGAATTATAGCTTTTTCCTTTAGATCCGAAATATTTTTAGGTATCCTTAGGTTGGTTATCTTTTCTATTTCTTCTATTATAGCAAAATCATCCTTATTTCTTGTATTTATATCTATTGAATTGGCAACTTTTTCTCCAAATTTATATGGACTTGCTGTTGATACTATAACAGTCTTAGTCTTATCTCCAGTTTCTCTCTTATATTTTTCATAGGCGCTGTGGGCTACAGCTGTATGAGGATCCATTAAATAATTGAATTCTTTATAAACATCTTTTATAGATTTTTCTATCTCATCTTCTCCAGAATAGTATCCCTTAAAGCTGGATAGGTCTAAACCCTCCACACTGTATTCTCTCCTAGTCTCTAAATCTTCCATAGCAGTCTTTACAAAACTGTCATCTCCACCACTTAAGTGAAATAAAAGTCTCTCTAGGTTAGAGGATACCAATATATCCATAGAAGGAGAAGATGTAAGCTTAAGTTCTCTATTGATATCATAAACTTCAGTCGTTAGAAAATCAGTTAAAACATTGTTATCATTGGAAGCACATATAAGCTTATTTATTGGTAGACCCATCTCTTTAGCATAGTAGGCAGCCAGTATATTTCCAAAATTCCCTGTAGGAACCACAAAGTTTATCTTTTCTCCATCTTTTATTTCCCCATCTCTTAAGAGTCTTAAGTAACTGTTATAATAATATACTAATTGAGGAATTAGTCTTCCTATATTGATTGAATTTGCTGAAGATAGCTTATAATTCTTCTCTTCTAGATCCTCTATAAAACTCTTATCATTCATGATTCTTTTAACTCCAGTTTGAGCATCATCAAAATCTCCATTTATAGAAACTACAAATGTATTTTCACCTTCCTGGGTCAACATTTGTCTTTTTTGAATGTTACTTACTCCATCTTCAGGAAAGAAGACTATTATCTTGATTCCCTTAATATTGGCAAAGTTTTCCAAGGCAGCTTTTCCTGTATCACCAGATGTAGCAGTTAGAATAACTATTTCTTTTTCTTCTCCAGTATTTTTCATAGACTCTTTTAGGAGATATGGCAATATTGATAGAGCCATATCTTTAAAAGCTAGGGTTGCCCCATGAAATAGTTCTAGAAAAAACATATCGCCAGTTTTTTCTAAGGGAGCTATCTCTTTTCTAGTAAACTTTTCATCATAGGCTTTGTCTATTGAAGCCCTTAGGGACTCTTCTTTAAAATCAGTAAAAAATTTACTCATTATTTCATAGGCTAGTTCTCTATAGTTCATGTGAAGCAAAGAATCTAAATCTTCAAGCCTTGGTAAGACCTCAGGTACATATAGTCCTCCATCCTTTGAAAGCCCCTTTATGATACCTTCACTGGCACTTACATAATCATTTTTATCTCTAGTACTAAGAAATTTCATTTTACCACTCCTAATCAAGAATTCTAGCTATGAAATATTCATCATTCCCAACATTTAAGGATTTTATGATTTCCATTATTTTTTCTAATTCTATTTTATTTGTAATTATAGCTATATTGTCTTTTGTAGAAAGTACTTCTTCTGATATACTCTCAAGTTTTCTCACAATTTCTTCCTTTGAATCAGATATTCTCAAATAATACCTATCGCTTATTTTAGCATTATTGTTTTTAAGATCTCTATCTCCTAGAGGATTTTTCTTTCTATCAAACCCTAAAGCTATATCTAAGACATCTCTTACAACTGCATCTCCTGTTGGAAGTTTTCCTGCACCTGAACCATAAAACTTCAGTTCTCCAATATTATCTCCTGCAAAGTTCACAGAATTATATGCCATATTTACACTGGCAAAGTAGGATTTATTTTTCACTATAGTAGGTAGGACAATTGCACTATAGCCATCTTCTAATTTTGCAATCTCACCTATAAGTTTTACAGTAGACTTCATAAGCTTGATTTGCCTTACATCAAAGGATGTGATCTTGTCTATTCCTTCTAGGATAATATCATCTTCTAGTATCTTGCCCTGTAGAGCTAAAGTACCTAGGATTCTAAGCTTTCTTAAGGTATCTAGTCCCTCTACATCTGCACTAGGATCCATCTCTGCATAGCCTAGTTCTTGGGCAGCTTTTAATACTTCTCCATAGTCTAGACCTTCATTGAACATTCTAGTTAAAATATAATTGCAAGTTCCATTTAATATTCCTTGAAGCTCTGAGATTTCATTTATAACCAATTCTTCCTTAAGTGGTTTTAAAATTGGGATACCTCCACCAACACTTGCTTCATATAAAAAAGAAACATCATTCTCTTCTGCTAAACTGGATAGTTCTTCAAAATGTCTTGAAACCACTGCCTTGTTGGCAGTAACTACATCCTTAGCTTTTTTTAGTGATTCTTTTATATATTCATAACATTTTTCTATTTCACTAGTTACCTCTACTATCAAACTTATTTCTTCATCATCTATTATTTCTTGGAAGTTATCTATTATGGTTCCTTCCTCTACATTTACATCTCTTTTTTTATTTATATCTTTTACAAGGATTTTTTTTACCTTTATTTCTTTTCCTAATAATTGAGAAATTTCTTTTTTACGCTCCTCTAAGATATCAACTACACCAGTACCTACTGTTCCTAAGCCTAGTAAAGCTATCTTTATCATCTTTTCTCCTCCTACTTATTTTCTATAAATTTTTCTCCTATTTGCACTGCATTTAGTGCTGCACCTTTTCTAACATTATCAGCTACAACCCACAAGTTAACTCCATTTTCAAGACTGAAGTCACGTCTTATTCTTCCTATAAATACTGGATCTTTACCTTCTGCATCAATAGCCATTGGATAGATGTTTTCTTTACCATTATCTTTTACAACTAGGCCAGGAGCATTTTCAAGCAATTCACGTAATTCTTCTAAGTCAAATTCATTTTCAAATTCCACATTTATAGATAAGCTATGAGCATACTTAACAGGTACTCTTACACAAGTAGCAGTGATTTTCATATCTTCATCATTAAGAATTTTTCTAGTTTCATCTATCATCTTTATTTCTTCTTTTGTGTATCCATTTTCTAAAAAGCTATCTACATGAGGAAGAGCATTAAATTGAATTTGATTAGGATAGCACTCCATAACTCCCTCTTCTAAGTCTTTCAGCCCTGCAAGTCCAGATCCTGAAACTGATTGATAAGTAGAATAAACTACTCTCTTGATTTTATATTTATCATCCAGAGGCTTTAGGGCTACAACTGCCTGTATAGTTGTGCAGTTAGGGTTTGCTATTATGCCACCACTATTCTTTACTTGATCTCCGTTTACCTCTGGTACAACCAATGGTACATCCTTATCCATTCTAAACAAGCTACTATTGTCTATAACTTTTATTCCCTTGCTAGCTGCAAGCTCTCCATAGATCTCACTGATAGATCCTCCTGCTGCAAAATAAGCTATATCAATATCTTTATCAAAGGATTCTTCCTTTAGTTCTTCAACAGTATGCTCTTTCTTGTTAAAAGTTACCTTTTCCCCAGCTGATCTTTTAGAAGCAAGTAGGTATAAGTTTTCTATAGGAAATTCTCTTTCTTCTAATAGCTTGATTATTTCACCTCCAACCAGTCCTGTTGCACCTATTACTGCTACATTGTACTTTTTCATTTTTAATTCCTCCTATATATTAGTTTTCAAAAGCCTTGTAAATAGATTCTATTGATTTTTCAAAATCTCTATTTTCAACTCCCACTATTACATTGAGTTCACTTGATCCTTGAGTTATCATTCTTATATTTATTCCATTCTTGGAGAGGGCTGTAAATATCTTGGCTGAAACTCCCTTGGTTCTTATCATTCCTCTACCTACTACAGCTACCAGGGCCATATCTGGATAGGTTGTAATGGCACTTGGATTGCAATATATCTTTATCTCTTCTATAACCTTGTCCAGCTTTGAATTTAGCTGAGAAGAAGGAACTACTAAAGATATAGAGTCTATGCCTGAAGGCATATGTTCTATGGATATATTATTAGTCTCTAAAACTGTTATAAGTTTTCTTAAAAAGTTCTTTTCAGAAGTCATTTGAGTTTTTTCAATGGAGATTACTGTAAAATCTTTTTTCCCAGCAATACCAGTTATGGTATCAGTATGGCTTATAGGATATAGATCATCTACAATAATAGTCCCATTATCTTCTGGAGCATTTGTGTTTTTTATATTTATTGATATTCCCTTATTTTTCACTGGAAATAAAGCCTCCTCATGTAAAACTGGTGCTCCCATATATGAAAGTTCCCTGAGTTCTTTGTATGTAATATTTTCTATAGGTTTAGAATGGCTTACTATTTTAGGATCTGCCATTAAAAATCCTGATACGTCTGTCCAGTTTTCATAGAGCTTACAATTTAAATTGCTTGCAACTATAGCTCCAGTTATATCTGATCCACCCCTACTAAAGGTTACAATATCCCCATCTTCATTGGAACCATAAAACCCTGGTATAACTGCACTTTTAGTATCCTTTAATCTATCTTTCATTATCTTTTCAGTAGTCTCTATATCAAATTTTCCTTCATCATCAAATCGAATAATGTCTTTGGCATCTATAAATTCAAATCCTAAATAGTCTGATAGGATTAAAGCATTTACATATTCTCCCCTACTGGCAGCATAATCCTTAGAAGCTCCATTTTGTATTTCTTTTTTTATATTCTTTAAAACTTCCTTTATGTTTAACTCTACTTTTAATTCTTTACATATATTGATAAATCTACTTTCTATAATATTATATACATCATCTATATTTAATCTGTGGCTAGATAGCTGATGGCACATATATAATAAATCAGTAATTTTATGATCATCTTTATCTGTCTTCCCAGGTGCAGAGGGTACTACATATCTCCTTCTCTTATCCCCATCTATTATGTCTTTTACTTTTATAAATTGATTGCTATCGGCTAAAGAACTTCCCCCAAACTTTGTTACTATTACATTATCCAACTTAATTCCCCCTTAAAAATGAATATAAAAAAACACACGCCCAAAAATAGGACGAGTGATATTATCCTCGTTTCCACCCAAATATTTAAAGTATAGCCTTAACGCGGCTGACGCATATCCCTACTATTTTTCAGGACTGAGCTCATAGGTGGTTTTCAATCAAGTGTGCCTAAGAAGTCTTTCAGCCGATGAACTTCTCTCTCTTTTGACCTTACTGGATTTACTCTTCCTATTTCTAAGCCTTTTCAACATTTTAACCTAAAACATTAATAATGTCAAGGTAAAACTCTACTGTTTTAAAGTAATAAAAAAATATAGGAACACCAGCAGAATCTGCTAGCTATCCTATATTTATCGTATACTTTTTATTATGAATAAGCTTTAGCTATTTCAGGCAACTTTATAGTCAGCCCACCATCTACTAATAAATCAGTTCCAGTAATAAATGATGCTCTATCATCAGCTAAAAAATCAACTGCATTTGCAATATCTTCTGGTTTTCCATTTCTACCTGCTGCTGTCATTTTTTTCATGAAGTTCATTTGTTCTGGGTGTTCAGCTGCTGCCTTTTCAGACATAGGAGTCATGATTATACCTGGGGAAATTGAAACTATCCTAGAATTTTTTTCTCCAAATTCATAGGTATATTTCTTAACTAATAGGTGTACTCCACGCTTTGAAAAGTTATATGCAATATCTGATTTGTCTTCTACTATATTTACTAAAGCATCTATTGCTCCAGCTTCTGATGGATTTTCTAAATATTTATCATAGTCTGGGTTTGCAGGTACTATATGCCCCATCATTGAAGAGATCAGTATAAGCACTGTATTTTCTTCAGCTAGCTTCAATGTTTCCTGAATAAGCATTTCAGTTCCCAGTAAATCAATTTCAAAAGTTGCTTTAGTACTGGCCATACCACCACTTACACCAGCAGAATTTAAAACAGTTTTTAATTTTCCTAAAGAACTGGCATAGTCAAATAGTTCTTTTATACTATCCTTATCAGAAATATCACTAGCTTTAGAAACTACTTGGATCCCAGAATTTATCAACTCTTCTTCAGCAGCTTTTAGCTTGTCTATATTTCTACCAGTTATCAGAACCACTCCATCTTTAAATCTCTTAGCACACTCTAAGCCTATCCCACTGCTACCACCTGTTATTACATGTACATTTTTCACTTGACTTCCCCCTTTGTTTTTCTACATCTAGATCTAATAATTTACTTGTTAAATTTAAGACACTCTTTTTATTTTACATCAATCAATAGAAATAGTAAAGTTGATATTTATATTTCTAATTTTTCTTCTAGCCATACAGATATGCTGCCAGGTGAAACTAAGAAGTTTCCAAAGCCATCCTTATCAATAGTAACTTGACCCTTATTATTAGATGTATAATCATAGTATGTTTTTCCTTCTTCTTCTTTTCCTACAAACATTCTAATAGTATCCTTGTCACCTATTGAAATTACAACTGCACATTTATTAGGATGTTTTTTATTTCCATGCCTTACCCAACCTATTGATGTAGAAGAATGAAAATAGTCATCTTGATCTCCATATGCAAAGCTTTTTCTTATTTTAGCTAACTTACTTATCCTCTCTTTAAATCCATCTTGAGGATATTTTCCTCCTGTACCATAATAGTCACCATAAAAAATACATGGATATCCATCTTTTCTAAGAAGTATTAAACCGTAAGCTATCTCTTTAAACCATGCTTCTATAAATGATTCTAAAGATTCTCCAGGTTGTGAATCGTGATTGTCTACAAATGTAACCGCAGTTAAGGGATGATGCTTTACCAGAGTATTATCAAATATTTTTCTTAAATCATAGTCTGATCCCATCTTTGATGCATTATTTAAATTGTAATGAAGGCTTACATCAAACAAATCTGCTCTATAGTCTATCTCTTCTAAAAATTTATTATTTATATCTAGGTCATTTATCCAATATTCACCTAAAATATAGAAGTCCTTAGCTACTTTTTCTTCTATAAAATTTATCAATTCATTTATAAAGACCTGATCCATATGCTTTAAGGCATCTAGTCTAAATCCATCTATATTCAGCTCTTGAATAAACCATAGGGCCCATTTCTTCAATTCCTTTTTTACTTCGGGATGTGCTAAGTCAAGGTCTGCGAACATAAGATAATCAAAGTTTCCCCTTTCACTAGAAACTCCCAGGTTCCACCCCTTATTTTCTCCTATAATCCTATAAATTGCAGATTTTCCTGTTAGATTGTCATAATCCACTCCACTAAAGTGATTGAAATTCCACTTAAAATCTGAATATTTATCCCCTCTAGCTGGAAAATTAAAGCCTGTCCATCCTTCTATTTCAATGGGATCGCTTACTTCTCTATTTCTATCGTTTTTATCTACCATAATTGCCATAAATTTTTCTGTTTTATCCCCTCCTGCCTTATGATTTAATACAGCATCTGCATATACACTCATTTCTCTTTTATGTATTTCTGATATGAGTTTTTTTAATTCATCTTTCCTACCATATTTAGTTCTGATGCTTCCCTTTTGATCAAATTCTCCCAGATCATAAAGATCATAAGCCCCATAGCCAGTGTCTTTTGTGCTAGTTGCCTTGTAAACTGGTGGAAGATAAATAGCAGTTATACCTATTTCCTTAAGTTCATCTAATTTTTCTATCATAGCCTTATAATAATTGCCATCATCAGCTAGATACCATTCAAAAGCTTGAAATAATATTCCATTTTCCATATCTTATCAATCCTTTGTATTTTTTCTATTATCTTTTATAAGCGTTATATTTCTTCCCATATCCTTAGCTCTATAGAGTTCTCGATCTGCCATTTCTATTATTTCCCTTGATGAAGAAAACATAGAAATACTTGCAAATACCCCTCCAACACTGATAGTTGTTTTTCTCTTTCTATCTTCATATCTATAGTAAAGTCCTAATTTTTCTACTTCCTTGCGTATTCTTTCTCCCAAATTCATAGCTTCCTCGTAATCTTTTATTATGGAAATATATATAAATTCTTCTCCACCATATCTTCCAAATAAGGCATTGTTTTCTACTTCAATATTTTTGATAGATGCGGCCACTTTTTTTAAACAAACATCTCCTTCTGCATGCCCCCAATAATCATTATACTTTTTAAAATTATCTATATCTATCATAAATAAGACAAGTTTTTCATCAGCTATATAAGTTCTATTTATCATATCTTCAAGATAAATATTGACGCTTCTCCTATTTGCTATGCCTGTCAATTCATCTTCATAGACCTTTTTTTCTAGTATTTTGTTTGATAATTTAAAAGTCTCTAATTCATTTTTTTGTCTTCTTATTTCCTTTTCTAACCTAACTCTTATATTCTTAAATTCACTGGAATCTTTAATATTTATAATATCTATATTAAATACTTCTAATTTACTTTTAAAATTTAATTTCATAAGCTCCTTGTTGGCTTCTGTATGTTTTTTGAAGTAGGTAAGTGCATTTTTATAATCTTTTTTTCTTTCATAGTATTGAGATATAAGATCATATATATTGCACAGTTTTTTTCTAGAATCTATATTTTCTGCATAATACATAGCTTCCTTATATAAATATAATGTTTCTTCTTTTTGCTTAAATTCATATAATTCAGCCATATTTATAAGCACATCAATTAAGAAATATTTATTAGTAACAGAATTAAGTCTTTTATATGCTCTTAAATAGTAGCTTTCAGATTTTTTATAATCCTTTAATTCATAATATAGTTTTCCAAGCTTATTTTCAGTATCTGCTAAAGAAACTATTTCATCTGTCTCTAAAAGTATACTATGGCTTTTATTATATACTTCTAAGGCCTCTTCATACTTTCTCTTGTTTAAAAGTATCTCTCCTATATTACATAATATAACAGCATGACTTAAAGAATTACTACTTCTATTAACGATTTCTATGGCCCTATTATAATGTTCTATAGCCTT
This sequence comes from uncultured Tissierella sp., assembly GCA_964489715.1. Classification (GTDB taxonomy): domain Bacteria; phylum Bacillota; class Clostridia; order Tissierellales; family Tissierellaceae; genus Tissierella_A. Next base: position 29,941 of record CAZBAK010000011.1, read on the forward strand.
ATCATAGAGTTCTGACTCTTTATATACTTCTCCAATATTATTTAATAAACTGACCATTAATTGGTCCTCATCATCTATAGCTAATAGCTCCTTACCTTCTAAAAAAGATTTTAAGGCCTCATCATACATAGAGCTATAAAAGTAGGCAATTCCTATAAAGTTTAAAGATCTTGCCTGGCCTGTGATATTATTTTCTTTCTTAAATATAGATAGAGCTTCATATGAATTTTCAAGTATAAGGCCTGTTTCTGATTTATTTCTACCCGCTAAAGCTATATTTAAAAGACAATGTGCCATTTCTATCTTTAGATTTTCTTTATTTGCTCTTCTATATATCTTTCTACTCATAGCTATGGCTTGATCAGGATCTGTTGATGCTAATTTTTTTGCTTTTTCAATATCTTTATATATATTTTTTGAGTATATTGTCTCAAACATTTTTTCTTCCATCTTACTCAATCCTTATCATTATATTATGGTATTTAGAATATATTTCTATTATATTATAAATAATGCCTTTTCCCTAAACTATTATTTTATAAATCTATTTTGAGAGTTAATTAAAATAGTTTTGGGTATATGTCATAAAGACTAAGTATTTATAAAATATAGGAGGTTTTCAAATGAAAAACATAGATTTATTAGTTACTTTAACTCAACATGAAAGAGATGCAAATAATGTTACAATAGCTTTTACAATGGGATTAAAAGCAGTAAAAGATGGCTATGATGTGGAATTGATCCTGTTGTCAGACGCAGTACATTTAGCATCAAAGGGCTATGGGGATAAAATAGACATAGGAGCTCCATTTGAGCCAGTTGCTAAATTAATCAAGGAGTATCTACAAGCAGGGGGAAGATTGGATGTTTGTTCAGCCTGTATGCAACATAATGGAGTAAGGGAAGATTCCTTGATAGAAGGTTCAAAGATTATAAGTGCTGATTATGTAGTAGATGCTCTAATGGCAGCTAAAAAGTCATTACAATTAAATTAACCATTAAAGGATCTCTCTTATTCTACTAGGAGAGATCTTTTATATTTATTTCCACTTGATTTAAAATCTCTTCTCTTTCTATTTCCTCTTCTAATAAGGGTATGTGGAGGAAAAATTCTTGAAGCACAGAAATTCCTATAATAAAAACCCCTGGTAGTAAAAGTGTAAATGAAAGACTAATAATATTTTTATAAAACATTTCTACCAACATAAAACCTATAGCTGCTCCTATTGGAAAACTAATCCATCTTAAGGTCCAAAATGTAACCCTATTCCAGTTGCCTTTGGCAATGTTCATGCCAATATCAGTAGCTGGACCTGTTAGATGGGTTGTTCTATTTAAAGCTGTTAAACTTGTAGCAGCATTTTGGCAGCCCATGGCCATAGATATTATTATAGTGTCTAAAACCAAGCTCCTTAAAGCAAAGGGAAAAGATGATAGGGTTATAAGTGAACCTGCCAAAAGGAGACCCGCACCTAAGCCCTTTCTTCTAGTGATTATAGTAGAAATACAAGCTCCTACTATAAAAGATATTATTATAAGTCCTAGATCCATAAAAGCTTTTACATCTCCTTTTAAAATAAAGCTTCCCAGTAAAAGTGCTTTACCAGACATAAAAGAAGGACCACCATTTAAAAAAAGGCTAATTCCTACTGCATTTATCCAGCCTGCAACTGCTGACAAAATAAATCCTATAATATTTATCTCTATTAATCCTCTTGTTCCCATTCTTTCTATAGATTTTATTCTCTCTTTTATATCCATGATCAGCCCTTCTCTCTATATTTTTCTTATAAGAGTATCATGAAAACTTTTATATTACAATTGTTTTTTCTGTTAATAAAAAATAAAAAATGTGTTTGTCTTTTTAATTTAAGACTAAACACATTTTTAATAATTCGCTTTTGCTCTATCATCCAATAAGTCATACACTCCTTTTTCACATAGAGCTTTAGAATATATATAACCTTGAACAATATCACAATTGTATCTCCTTAACTTTGAAAGTTGAGCTTCCTCTTCCACTCCTTCAGCTATTACCTTTAAATCTAAATCATGAGCTAGGTTTATTATTTCAGATATTATTTTTCCACCTTTTTTTTCAATTATCATATCATCTATAAAGGATTTATCTATTTTTATAGTGTGGATAGGAAGCCTTAAGAGGTAATTTAAAGATGAATAACCTGTACCAAAATCATCTAAATATATTTTAATTCCCATATTTTTCAAATCTTCTAGTTTTTTTATACTATCATCAAAAGATTCCATTAGTGCAGTTTCTGTAACTTCTATTCCTAGCATGGAGCTATCTAGTCCTGTTTCCTTTAATGTTCTTTTAACCATTTCAACAAAATTAAGTCTTTTAAGCTGTACTGGTGATATATTTACAGAAACTTCTATACTTTTTTTATATTTTTCAGCTATTCTCATTGCAAATTCACAAGCTTCTCTTATGATCCATTCTCCTATTTCAATTATCTCTCCAGTTTCCTCTGCTATTGGTATGAATTCCATAGGAGATATTCTTCCATGCTCCCAGCTTTCCCATCTTATAAGGGATTCAAAACCGCATATTCTACCAGTTTTTAAATCTATCTGTGGCTGGTAGTGGAGTATAAATTCTTCTTTATTTAAGGCATTTCTAAGACTGTTTTCCAGTAAGACTCTATTTTCAACCTCATCTTTCATCTTACTTTCATATATTTTGTATCCATCTTTACCTACTTCTTTAGCCTTATACATTGCAAGGTCTGCTTTTTTTAAGATCTCATCTATTGTATATCCATCTTTAGGAAAAAATACTATGCCCATACTTATACTTACCTTTATTTCTTCATTTAGTATAACAAAGACTTCAGTAAATAGATTTTGAATTTCAATTGCAATCTCTTCTGTTTTCTTTTCATCTTTACAATTTAAAACTATTATATATTCATCTCCACTCATTCTAAATATATAATTATCTTTCTTTTGAATACTCTTAATAGATTTAAATCTTTCAGCAACTTTTTTTAAAAGCAAATTGCCAAAATCATGTCCAAAGGTATCATTTACATTTTTGAAATTGTCTATATCCATATATAATATAGAACCTGATGCTTGATTTGTAAATCTTGTATTTAGTTTTTCATTCATTATTTTATAAAACATATTTCGATTTGGAAGTCCTGCTATGTAATCGTAATAAGCTATTTTCTTAAGCTCTTCTTGTTTTTCTAATAGATCCTTATTGATCAGTTTGATATTGGCCTCTAGTTCTTTTAATTTGTTTACATAGAAGGATAGATAGATCACAAGAATAAATAATATAGCTATAGTTATTAAATATATTGCTTTATAATCAGTTTTTATTAGAAGCTCAATATTAAATAATGTAATAATTAGAAGGATAGACATTATAAATATTATCAGCCTGTTAGTTTTTTTCAAATTATCATCACTTTCTTTAAAATATATAATTTAAAAGAATTCTTCCATTTCTCTTCTTTCTTCTGTTATTTTTTCTAATTTATCCATAAAGCTCAAAAAAGATTCATCCTTTATATCTCTTGCATTTCTAGGGCATATTTGTATACATCTACCACAAAATATACATATGTCACTATCTGTCTTTTTATAATCTTCTTTATCAATAGCATCTACGGGGCAAGCTTCTTGGCATATTCCACATTGTATACACTTCCAATCACCATAGGGTGTATGCTGAGTTTTTAGTGGGTGATAGGGAAAATCACCTTTTACATTTATGTCTTTTAGGCTATCAAGACTTTCTAGATCTTCTATTCTTTTAGCCACTTTATTTGCATATTTCATTATATGAATTTCATCTTCTTTATCTGGCCTTCCACTTGCAACATTTGTATTTAAGCAATGTTCACCTATTATTGAAGCTGCTGACAGAACTTTAAATCCTCTTTCTTTTAAATTGTTTTTTAATTCAAGCAAGGCATCACCATAGTCCCTATTACCATAACTTACTATAGCAAGGGCTAGAGTATTATTTCCTCTTATATTTTCAAATATATCTTTAGATATAGTAGGTAGTCTATCTGCATATACCGGAAATCCTATAACCAATAAATCCTCTTCTTTAAATTCTCTTTTTTCTTGTCTAGATTTTATACTATTCAAATTAATTTTTTCTACTTGATATTTACCAATATTCATAGCTATCTTATTTGTTATCTTTTCTGTACTAGAATTTGGTGAAAAATAAAGCGAATAAACTTTTCCTATATTCATTAACTCACCTCATAGATTGATTTTAATAAATTCACAAGTATAATTATAACATTCTAAGCTTTTATTGTCTAAAGAATAATAGTTTATTTTATTCTTACTTTCCAATCAGGACTATCTAATCTATTTTTATTTTTGCCATTAATTTTCTCTTATCTTTAGGCAATTTACCTTTTATTTTTATGATATTAGATGGATGAGTGGTATCAAATATCATTTCCTTCTTGGGCTTTAGATTTTCTAAAAGTGTTCGGATTTCATCCATTCTCTCACTTCTAGATGATGGAATATATTCACCATCCCTTATCATCCTTTCTAGATCTGTTCTTTCAAATACTATTAAATTCATAGTAATAAGCTTATGTGCTTCAAATTGATTAATCATCTTAGCAGTTTCAATGGCATTCTTTCTTGATTCTCCTTTTCCAGCTATTCCATACATTATTATGGCATTAATTCTTATGCCTGCCTTATTGAGTTTCTGAGCTTGCTGGATTGCGTCTTCTACCCTATGTCCCTTATTCATTAGCTTTAATATATCATCTCTCCCTGTTTCAAATCCAATATAAAGTAAATTGAGTCCATTTTCTCTAAGCTCCCACAATTCTGCAAGAGAATATTTAGATATGCTTCTTATAGATGCATAGGATGCTACTATAGCACAATAGGGAAGATACTTATGTATAGTTTTTAACAGTCCCTTCATATTTTTAAATCCTATAGCCAGGGGATCAGCACCAGTTAAAAATACTCTCTCTGTATAGAGATAGGCATTTTTAAGCTGCATCTGAATTTCTCTAAAGGGAACTTGGGAGTACTTATCATCTATATACATAGAGCAAAAGACACATTTATTATATTGGCATCCTATGGTTACAGGCAATAAAAAAGTAGTCATTTCATCATGGGGATAATATACTGAATTGTTTTTATTCATGGTACTTCACTCCTTTTTATATTTAATTTATATATAGAACATATACCCGAAAGCTCCTAATACAAGCTATTGCCATGTAGAAAAAATCATTGACATCTTTTTAACCACATGTTGAAATTATTGTATATTAATTAACAATCTTTTATAATGAAATTAAGGAGTGATTTATATGTCATTAAGTTCTTTTAGAATTCCTAAGGATATTGTATTTGGAAAAGATGCATTAAATTATCTATCAAATTTAGAAGGCAAAAAAGCTATGATAGTAACTGGTGGAAATTCCATGAAAAAATTTGCTTTCTTAGATAAATCAAAGGAATTACTTGAAAAAGCTAATTTACAAGTAGAAATTTTTGATGGAGTAGAAGCTAATCCATCAGTAGAAACAGTTATAAAAGGTGCAGAAGCTATGACTAGCTTTGAGCCAGATTGGATAGTTGCTCTAGGTGGAGGATCTGCATTAGACGCTGCAAAAATAATGTGGGTATTTTATGAACATCCTAATTTAAAATTTGAAGATATAATAGAGCCAGGTACTATTCCTACACTAAGAAACAAGGCTAAACTTGTAGCTATTCCTTCTACTAGTGGTACAGCATCAGAAATTACTGCTTTTTCTGTAATTACTGATACTGTAAATCATATAAAATATCCACTAGTTTCCCCTGAGATAACACCTGATATAGCAATCTTAGATCCAGCTTTACCTGCCAAAATGCCAAAACATATAACGGCCAATACTGGTATGGATGTACTTGCCCATGCAATAGAAGCATATGTTTCTACAGGTGCCTCAGTTTATACAGATGCACTGGCTATACAATCAATTAAATTAGTATTTGATAATCTAGTTGAAGCTTATAATGATGGCGATAATATGGAAGCAAGAAACAATATGCACAATGCTTCAGCATTAGCAGGAATGGCTTTTACCAACGCATCCCTAGGTTTAATTCACAGTCTTGCACATAAAATAGGGGGAGAGTTTGGCATAACTCATGGACTTACTAATGCCATATTACTTCCATATATAGTAGAATTTAACAGAAAATCTACAGATAAAATAACTAAGTTAGAAAAAGAATTAAAAATAAATAGTTTACCAGATTATATTAAAGAATTAAACAAAAAACTAGATATACCTTTAAATCTTAAAGATGTAACAGAGGTAAATATAGAAGAAGATCAGTTTAAAGAAGTTTTAGAGAGAATGAGCGAAAATGCCTATGCAGATCCGTGTACTGCTACTAATCCTAGAGAATCAGATCCTAAAACAATTGAGACAATCTATAAGGCAGCATATTATGGAAAAGATATAGATTAATATTTTTCTTTTATTTAAATATAAAGCTCCAAAACTCATGGATGAGTTTTGGAGCTTTATTATATATTTTAAAATAATATCTATAATTGTTTTATTTTTCTTTTTAAAAAACTGTAAAATTCCAACCAATAATACTGCATAATATTCCTATTATAGCACCAGCTACTACATCTCTTGGAAAATGTACTCCTCCCAAAACCCTTATTATGGCTATTATAAGACCTACTAGCATCAAAACAATCCCCAATGAGTTTGATATATAGTATATACTTGAAGCAATTACAAATACAGAAAAAACATGTCTGCTGGGAAATGATTTTCCCTTAGTATCTTTTTTTATAGCTGGCATAATGCCAAAGACCTCATATGGACGTGGTAGATTAAGCTTTTTTCTAAAAAAACTGAGAAGTAGAAATGAAATAGCTGGGATGGTTAATATCTTCCAAAAGTTTATATCCCTATCAATAAACAATTTGATCAGAAAAATAGGATATATTATATATACAAATCTAGTAGAAAATTTATTTATTATATTAATAAGTCTATAGATCTTAGGCCTTTCTTTTATCCATCTTGTCATTTTTTCATAGGTTTTCTTATCCATTAATATCACCTTGCCTTTCTAAAGTCATTCTGTAATATTCTACATTAATTTATATAATATCACATATAAAAAATATCTATGATATAATATATTAAATTTAATAAACGGGGGATCAGATATGAATGTAAAAGTTTTAAATGTTGTTTCGTGAGGTGGTAACCCATTGGCGCCAATAGTTCGTTTGGCCTTAGATGAAATGAATATCAAGTATAATTTAGAATTAATTGAAAGTGACAATCTACTTGAAGAATATGGAGTAAAAGCCGCTCCTGCTATTATAGTAAATAATAAGATTGTCCTAGAAGGAAGAAGCCCTTCTCTTCTAGAGGTTAAAAATATAATATCTAAACATCTATCTTAAATTTAAGTATTAATTACAAAAGGATAATAGTAGATAACTTTCAAGTTATCTACTATTATCCTTTTTAAAATCAAATTATTTTATTCTAATCTAATTAATAATTGATCTACTTCTATTCTATCTCCCTCTTTAAAGCTAATGGATTTCACTTTTCCTTTAACTGGAGAAGTTATCTGAGTTTCCATTTTCATTGCTTCTATTACAGCAACCAATTGATTTTCCTCTACTTCATCTCCAACTTCAACTAAAATTTTAGCTATGGTTCCAGGTATGCTAGAACCTATATCGTTTTTATCATCTGGATCTGCCATCTGTGTTTCTATATGGCTAGTTACCAAATTACTTCCTTCATCAAATATTTCTATGGTTCTTCTGCTGTCATTTACTTCAAAGTATAAGGTTCTGTAGCCCCTATCATCTATTCTACCAATTTCTACTAGTTTTATTACAAGTATTTTTCCTTCTTCTATTTCTACTTCTCCTATTTCGCCTTCTCTTAAGCCATGGAAGAATATGTCACTTTTCATCCTGCTTAAATCTCCGTTTTCATCTTTATACTTTAGATAGTCTTCAAATACCTTTGGATATAGGGCATAGGAAAGGACGTCTTTCATAGTTGAATCTATCTTGTAGGTAATATCTAAATGTTCAGCTATTTTCTGCAAGTCTTCATCTTCTAATAATTCTCCTGGCCTACAAGTAATAGGCTCTTTATCTTTTAATACTAGCTTTTGAAGTTTTTCTGGGAATCCTCCCATAGGCTGACCCATCATTCCCATAAAATATGATACTACACTATCAGGAAATGCCATGTTTTTAGCTTTATCGTATATGTTTTCTGGATTTAGATCGTTTTGAACCATAAATATAGCAAAATCTCCTACTACCTTTGAAGTAGGTGTTACTTTTATTATATCTCCTAGCATTGTATTTACTGTCTTATACATTTCTTTGACTTCTTCAAACCTATGTCCCAGGCCAAAACTTTCAACTTGAGGTTTTAAGTTTGAATATTGTCCACCTGGAATTTCATATTTGTATATTTCTGCTGTACCTGATTTAAGTTCTGATTCAAATTCAGAATAAATAGGTCTTATATCATCCCAATAATCTGAAATAGTTTGAAGTTTATCAATATCAAGTCCCGTAGTCCTATCAGTATGCTCCAGAGCCGCTACTATAGAGTTTAAGGCTGGTTGACTAGTAAGTCCTGACATACTATTGAATGCTGCATCTACTATGTCTACACCGGCAAGATTGGCCATTAGAACTGTAGCTATACCATTTCCACTTGTATCATGAGTATGAAGATGAATTGGTATATCAATTTCTTTCTTCAATTCCTTTATTAAGCTATATGCTGCTTCTGGCTTTAGCAGAGAAGACATATCTTTTATACCTAATATATGTGCTCCTGTGCTTTCTAATTCTTTAGCAGTCTTTATATAATAGTCTAGTGTATACTTAGTTTTTTCTTCATTTAGTATATCTCCTGTATAACAAATGCAAGCTTCAGCTATCTTACCAGTTTTTAAGACTTCTTCTGTGGCTATCTTCATACCATCTAGATAGTTTAATGAATCAAAGATTCTAAATATATCTATTCCACTTTTAGCTGATTGTTGTACAAATTCTCGAATTACATTATCAGGATAGTTTTTATATCCTACTGCATTGGATCCTCTAATTAACATTTGGAATAATATGTTAGGTATCTTCTCTCTAAGAACCTCTAACCTTTCCCAAGGAGATTCATTGAGGAATCTATAAGCTACATCAAATGTTGCTCCTCCCCACATTTCAAGGGAAAATAGGTCATTAGCCAATACAGAAATTGCCTTTGAAATCTTATGCATATCAGTAGTTCTCATTCTAGTAGCCATCAAGGATTGATGTGCATCTCTAAGTGTAGTATCTGTAATTAGAAGCTCCTTACTATTTTTTATCCAATCAATAAGACCCTTTGCACCTTTTTCATCTAGTATTTGCTTTGTACCTCTTTGTTGTGCTGGTCTATTTACATTTGGAACTCTTGGAAAATCAAACTCTGGCTTATTTCCTTTTGTTTTATTTACTACCTTTTCTCCAATATAATTCAATACCTTAAGCTCTATATCTTTCTTAGGAGTAATATCAAATAGCTCTTCATTGTAATTAATAAATCCTGTATCACATTCCCCACTCATAAAGTCAGGATGATTTAGTACATTTATTAGAAATGGTATATTGGTCTTTACCCCTCTAATCTTTATCTCTTTTAAAGCCCTATTTACCTTTCTAGCTGCGTCTTCAAAAGTTCTTGACCAGGAAGAGACCTTTACCAAGAGACTATCATAGTAAGGACTAATAGTTGCTCCTGTAAATCCACTTCCTCCATCTAGCCTGATTCCAAAGCCTGAACCTGTTCTATATCTATCAATAAGCCCTGTATCTGGAGCAAAATTATTTTGAGGATCTTCTGTAGTTACTCTACACTGGATTGAGTATCCGTTTATCTTTATACTATCTTGACTTTTTAAATTTATTTCTTGTGAATCCAACCTGTAACCTTGTGCGATTAATATCTGTGCTTGTACAATATCTACTCCTGTAACTAGCTCTGTAATAGTATGTTCTACTTGTATTCTAGGATTTACTTCTATGAAATAATGCTTTCCTTGTTTATCTAGTAGAAATTCTACTGTTCCTGCATTAGAATAGTTTACAGCCTTTACTATCTTAACCGCATCTTCACAAATATTTTTCCTTTGTTCTTCTGTAATACAAAATGCTGGAGTATATTCTATTACCTTTTGATGTCTTCTTTGAATTGAGCAATCTCTTTCAAATAAATGAACTATATTACCATAATTGTCTCCAAGTATTTGAACTTCAATATGTTTAGGCTTTTCAAGATATTTTTCTATAAATACATCTTCTATTCCAAATGCATTTTTCGCCTCATTTTTAGCACTATGATATTGACTTATTAGCTCACTTTCATCTCTTACTATCCTCATGCCTCTTCCGCCACCACCTGCAGCAGCTTTTAGCATTACTGGGTATCCACTAAATTCAGCAAATTCTTTAGCTTCTTCTTCACTAGTAACAGCTCTATCTATACCTGGTATTATATTTACTCCTACACTATCAGCAATTCTTTTAGATTTTATCTTATCTCCTAGCTTATCCATCATCTCAGGAGTAGGACCTATTAAAGTTATACCTACTTCCCTGCATTTTCTTCCTAGTTCAGGGTTTTCAGCTAAAAAACCATAGCCTGGATGTATTGCATCTACACCTTTTTTAAGGGCTATTTTTATTATGTCATCTATACTTAAATAAGCCTCCAATGGCCCCTTGTTTTTTCCTATTAAATAGGATTCATCTGCCTTGGTACGAAATAGAGATTGCCTATCTTCTTCTGAATAAATTGCTACAGTCCTTATTCCAAGTTCACTACAAGCTCTAAATATTCTTATTGCAATTTCTCCTCTATTTGCAACTAATATTTTTTTAAATTTTCTTACCATATTGCACCTCCGAAAATATATATTGTACACTAATTCATTAAAGTATTC
>CAZBAK010000012.1:0-39379 GCA_964489715.1 uncultured Tissierella sp.
ATATTACAATACTTCATTTGAATTGTCAACCTCTTTTAGAAAGTTTATTATATTTTTTGTGTACTATATCTTTTCATAAGTCTTATAGGTAATTTAATATCTTCATTACTACTGTCTTCCTTATTAATGGTTTTTAAAATTTTTCTAATTGAAACTGCTCCTATATCATAGTAGGGTTCTTTAATAGTTGTTAAGCTAGGCCTATATATAGAAGAAACACTTACATCTCCATAGCCTGATATTGAAATTTCATCTGGTACTTTAATACCTATATCGCTTAAGTAATTCATAAGTCCTATAGCCAATTCATCTTGACAGCAAAATACTGCACTTATATTATTATCTTTAATTACCTTCAATATATCTCCACCTACATTATAAGTACCTTCAATTTCATCTGTATCTATTTTATAAATGACAGGTTCTTTGTTAATATTATTCATATATTGTTTATACATCTCTATTTTATATTTCTCTACAGTAAGATCTGTATCTTTTTCTTGAGTAAGATACAGTATATCCCTGTGTCCCAATTCTATTAAATATTCCATCATCATTTCAACAGCCTTCTCATTATCTAAATACACAGTAGATAGACCAGGCACATCATAATACCTATTTAAATATACTACTTCTATTTTAAGATCTTCTATATATTTTATTACATCCTTATTTAGGATCTCTGAAGCTAATATAATGCCTTCTACTTGCTTAGTCTTAAAGAGCTGTAAAAATTTCATTTCTGTCTCTGCACTTCCATAGCTACTTCCTATTATAATATCATAATTGTACATTCTTCCTACTTCTTCTATACCACGAACAATCTGTGATACATAGTAGTTTCCTATATCATCTACTATTACACCTATTAAATTAGATTTTCTAGTTACTAAGCTTCTAGCAATCTCATTGGGTTCATATCCCAGTACCTCCACTGCATTTAATACTCTTCTTCTAGCATCAGGACTTACGGGCTTTGAATCGTTTATAACTCTAGAAACTGTTGATATTGATACCTCTGCCATTTTTGCCACGTCTTTTATTGTAACTGCCACACTAAGCACCTCCTCTTTAGTAGTTAATAAGTTAAAAGTTTGCTAAAAATATATTTGAAATCAACTTTACTAAATTAAAGTCATTTCTATTGAATTCTTTTTCATTTATTGAAATAGATACATAGACTATTCCTTTTACATCTCCATTTTTTATAAGGGGGATGTATATTATTGATTTCCAATCTGGCGCCCCTGTTATAGGATTAATAGTATCATAACTCTCCCAATCTATAAATATTTCAGCTTTCTTATGAGATAAAGCTTTACTGATTATATTTAATTTGTATTTAGAAGTCTTAGATATATTATCCTTATCTCTATTTCTAATAATCGATGATTTTATTCTATTCCCTTCCATGAAAATCAAGTGAGCTTCTTCGGCTTTTAGATTCTCTAGTAAGATTTCTAAAAATATATTGCCTTTTTCTTCTAGATTCAAGTTTTCCATAATCAGATTTGTTGTTTTAGCTACAGTAAGGGCTACCTTATCATCTATATTTAGTATCTCATTACTAGAGTCTTCTTTATCATCCACTTCATCATCTTCCTTTAAAAAAGATTGATCCCAAACAGCAACTGAGTTTTTACCTAAGTTTTCCTTGGCAAAATATAAGGCCTGGTCACTTCTTTCGATTAAAGCTTTTTTATGGTTGCCGTGAGTTGGAAAATGAGAGACACCTATGGTCAAGGTAATCTTCTTATCAACTCCCTTAACTTTTGTTTCTTCAATTTTAGATCTTATTTTTTCAGCTATTTGTTCTCCATGGTGTAATTTTGTATTTAATAAGACTATTATAAATTCGTCTCCACCATATCTAGAAACTAGATCTGTACTTCTAACACTATTTTTTAATTCTCTTCCTATTAGCTTAAGTGTTTGATCTCCTTTTAAATGTCCATAGCCATCATTTATATCTTTAAAATCATCAACATCTATCATTAGAAGTGTGAATTCTAAATCATTATTATAATAATTCTCAATATACTTTTCTAAATATGAATCAAAGCATTTTCTAGTCATTGTATTTGTAAGTTTATCTATATTAGATGTATTCTTAAGCATGTGGTTTTCTAGATTTAAATATATTAATTTTGAAATACTCTTTACCATTTTAAAATTTTCTTCATTAAATTTATTTACATAATCCCTAGTTTCTAAATAGACAAATCCTCTGTATTTTTCATCACTTATCTTTTTATTTGATCTATTATCTTTGCTATAAGGATAGAGGGTATCTATCCTTATAGGTACGCCTAAAACTGCCATATTCTCTTTAGATAAAAATCCTGTGGTATCTTCTCTATATAGTGAATTCTTATTTATAAATACTCCATTTTTTTCCCTATCTAAATAAACTAATTTATTAAAATTAAATGTATCAATATCTTCTTCTTTAATACTAGATAGGATTTTATATTCATTGATACTTCTATCATGTAAAATTATAAAACCTTTTTGAGCTAATGTTTTGTCAGCCATATACTTTAAGATATTATCTAGATTATACTTATAATTATCATTCATTAAATATATTAGTTCTTCTAGGTTCTTGATCTTATAATTTTTCTTATAGGCGTAAAATATACTATCTATCTGATAATCATTTAAATATTTACTAATTGAATCTGTATTAAAATACTCATATATATTTTCTTCATTTATTTGACTTAATTTTAAATAAGTGATTTTTTTATTAAATGCTAACTCTATAGATTTAGAAATATAAGTCTTTATCAGATCTCCATTAGTGGATTTTATAAATTCTATTTTTAAGCTAGGATCTTTTATAAGCTCAACTTTCTCTAAAATTACTCCTAAGGATTCTAAAAAGTGATATATACTTATTTTATAGTCCTTCTTATCAAACAAATTTATTCCTTGATTTAAATGATAATAATGTCTTATGCCTAAACTATAATTATCCAAATCCACATTGTTGATTTTAACATATATACCTTTATTTATATCTATATTGCTTTCAATGCTTTTTCTTAATATCTTAAGGCTTTCTAATTCATCTTCAAATCTCAACTTATTATATAGGCCCATTATTTTTTCAGAAAACTCCATATCTTTATTCAATAAAGATATTTCACAAAGATTTAATACAATTAATAGAATACCATTATTAAGACCCATCTTTAAATAATCCTTTAAAAGATTACATACTATCTCTTTATGCTCCTCTTGAATCATTTCTTTTTTACGGGAAATAAAATAAATTTCCTTCAATATACTCTTCTTATATTCCTTTATATTGGATTCTCTATACAGATCTTTTGCAATGACAATGTTTTCCAAAGCCTTATCCCAATTTCCAAAATATCCAAATACTCTAGATGTGTATTTATAATATATTCCTTTTAATTCTCTATCTAATATTATATTGTTTTTCTTAATATCATTTATTATATTATTATAATGATTTAACTTTATAATATCTTCTTTCTTTAAATACACTAAGGCTATTTTAATATTACATACAAAAATCCCCCTAAAATCTTTTCTCCTATTAAAGATTTTATTTGCCTCTTTAAAATATAACAATGCCCTATCCAGTTCTAATTTTTCCAAATAAACAATACCCATATTTAAGGAAAACAATGAAATACCTACTACTAAATTATACTTTTTAGATAACTTATATCCTCTTTCATATAGTTTTAAAGCTTTTTTCTCATCATTATAGTGATCTAAGTATATTTCACCAAGATTATTGATAGGTTTTATTATTTCACCTATATTATTAATTCTATGGAAGATTTTTATGCTTTCTTTAAAACTATTAATTGATTCTTCTAGTTTATTATTGTATTTATAATATATTCCCAATATATTGTAGGTATTACCTAAAAACTCATCAAGCTTATGGCTCTTGCAGATAGATATTATTTCTTTCGATGTCTCTAATAAAGAATCCCAAATATTCTCTTCTAAATATACTTTGCTTTCTAAATATAAGGCCATTAATCTCCCTTGATATATGCCCAATTCATCAGATAATTTAAATATCTCCTTAATATATAGCTTAGCATCATCTAATTTGTTTCTCAAAATATAGTATTCTGCCTTATAGTATTTAGACTTTAAGAAATAAAAATCATTCTTTTGAACTATAGCTATCTTATTTAATTCTTCTATATAATTATATAGATCTATATTTTCTCTTTTAAGGCTATATATATCTATTAACTCTTCTAATATCTTTAAGGTTTTCTTTTTTCTTTGATATTTTAAGTCATTTTGTATTAAAGAGTATGCTAATTCCCACAGATATAAAGATTCATCACTAAAATCACTCTTTATATCCATAGCTTTTTTTAAAATTATATCTAAACCCAGGTCTTCTCTATCTGATTTCATTAGCTGAAAAGCTAGTTCTTCTAATATAAATCTATCTTCTATATTTGTATTCTTTAACATAATATTCGCCATATTAGTATGAATAATATTTTTTTCACTTTTATTCATTTCATGATACAATAGCTTCTTTAATTCTATGTTGTGAAAAACATATACTTTTTTACTACTATGTAAAAACTTTTTAATTATTTGCCTATCTAATAATTCTTTTAGTATTTCTTCTTTTTTTGAAATATCTATTCCCATAATTTCTATTATAGATTCTTCCAAGATGTATTTATTAAATATAGATGCTAACTTTATAAATTCTAAGGTTTCTTCTGATATTTCTTTTAATTGCTCTTTTAAAGTATCATGGATATCCAGATGTATAAAGATATCTTCATAATCTTTAACACTAGTATTCCAATTCCCATTTTCATTCATATATATATCATTTTTATTATATAGCTCATCAATTATATAATTCAACTTTAATAAATTTCCCCCCGTAATGTCATATAGGAAATTTATTAAATTCTGATGGTTCTGTGAATATCCAAATTTTGACTTCATAATCTTTTTAAAATCTTCTTTTTCCAATTCATGAAGTGTTATCTTTAACATTTTATCATTGGCTATCCATTCTTCTAATTGGTCTTTTATTTTACAATCAAATGTAATACTGAGTTCTAGATAGCTTGTAACTAAAACTATACTTTTATTCTTTAAGTTTATCATTATATATTTTAATAGATCCATAAAATCTTTATCCGATTCTTGAATATTATCTATTAAAATATATAAAATTTCATTCTTAGCTAATTCTTTAAAATAATTTGTTATTCTGTTAAAAAACTTGTATTTGGCTTTATATTTAGGAGAGTAATAATCCAAAGCCTTATCTTCTAGAGCACTTGTTTCATAAAAGTTCTTGCCTTTAAAGTCTGATTTATATTTTTTCTTCAATTCGTCAGAAGCTAAAAGCAATGAAGCTTTTAATAATTCACTTATATTATCTCTATCTCTTTTATTATCATTTCTTACATCAATTCTTATAATCTGTCTACCATTCATTCTTAATTTAAAGTCTATCTCTCTTAAGAACCTACTTTTACCTGATCCTTTTTGACCTGTTACAAGTATACTATTATAAGCACCATTCTCTCTATCTAATAGATTATCATTTTCTATTATCTTTGTAATCTCTTCATTTCTTCCTTGTAGTTTAACTTGATAATTTATCTTCTCTCTTTCATTAGCTAAATCATATTTATAGTCTAAATTAAATGCTTTCTCAATATTCTCAATATGAGTCCTCAAATTTATATTTCTATTAAAGGGGTATTTTTGTGTTAAATTGTTTATTGTATTTAACAGTACTTCTTTTTGTGCCTTGTTGATACTTGTAGTTTCTGTAAAATCATTGATATTTATATTTTGTGCTTTATAATCTTTTATAAATAAATATTTTAAAATAACACCTATAGAATAATAGTCAGATTTTTTATCTATTCCATCTATATTGTTATAGATTTCTGGAGATATAAAGTTTTCAGTAATACTTTGATAACCAGTATGTATATTTATCTCACAGACAAAGCCCAAATCTCTTACCTTTAAATCATTGTTTTTATCTATGAAGATATTATCTGGACTTAAGTATTTATATATAATTCCCCGAAAATGCAGATGATCCATTAAATTCATAAGTTCAACTACTAAGTTTATTTTTTCTCTATCTTTTAAATCTTTTTTACATAGATGTAATAATTCTCCACTTTCAAGTTCATGTATCAAGAAATACAAAAATCTATTTTCTTTTTTTGAATCTATTTTTTCAACAATATGGAAATGATCTGCATTTAAAAGTAATTTATGATTAATATTAGAAAGCTCTAAAAAGTTATTTATTAAATATTCTATTGTGTTTTTATGCTTTTTATACTTATAAAATGTCAGTCTCTTGAATTGATTATCTTTTAAATCCTTTACTTTATAAGATTCATAATTTAAAACTTGTTCCAAATTACCTACGATTTCAAACCTCTCATTTATAAGTTTCATATAAATTACCCCTTTAATTTATATATTTTGTTTTTTAACCTATAACAATTTAAACATCTTAAGATTTAATAGCTTCTAATAGTGTCTTTATTAACCAGTATCTTTAATCCTTTAGGAATAACTTCAAAATTAGCTGGAAGAATCCCTCCCTCTTCACCGTCTATATCTATTACCATGTTTTCTTTGGCTTTTATAAGTATTTTATCTGTTTTAAAATAGACAACATTTGGATGATTTATATGGTCCCCTTTTAAAACATTGAAGAATATATTAGCCAGCTCAGCAATATCTGAATCTTTTATTATCAATACATCTAAAAGACCATCTACAACATTTGCATCTGGTGCTAAATTTCTAAATCCCCCTATAGAAGAACTATTGGACACCATAAATAACAAGACATCTTCTTCTTGAGTATATTCTTTACTCTCAAAGCTCATATGGATAGGTTCAATTCCTTGCAAGATAAGCGCTCTTAATCCTTCAAAATAATATGCCATTCTACCTAAAATAGCTTTTGCTTCTGGTGGAACTTGATATCCAATATCAGTTAAGAGACCACCTGCTGCAACATTTATAAAGTATTTATCATTTATTTTGCCTACATCAATATCTATAATATATTCTTTTTTAATCATTTCAAAAAACTCAGGGATTTTATTTGATAGATTCATATAATTAGCGAAGTCATTTACTGTACCACTAGAGAGAATAGCTATAGGAAGTTTATTATCACTTTTAACTATACCCGTTACAACTTCATTTACAGTTCCATCTCCTCCACATACTACTATAAGATCCCAATTTCCCTGGCTGCAAGTTTTAATTGTTTCATTTTTAGCATCATCTTTCTTCGCAGTATAAAATTTTCCTACTGTATAGCCATCATCCAACAAAAGTTTACATAGGTAATCAACCTTAGAATCTATAGTCTGTCTCCCTGAGGATGGATTTATTATAAGTTTTACTCTTTCCATTCCATCAAACCTTTCTATTTTTAACATTTTATTAAGCTATTACGTTATATATTATATACCATAATAGCTTAATATTCACTTATAAATGATAAATCTTCAAAATAAAAGGGCCTTAAGGCCCTTTTATTTTAACAAAGTGTTTTTTATAGTATCTATTATTTCTATTATTGTATTTATATAGTCTGTTATTCCTTTTGTGCTACTTTTAAAAGAATGGGCTGTATCCACAATGCTATTTGTCACATCATCAAATGTTTCATGAACTTTTTCAGTAGCATCTCCAACAGTATCAGTTATATTGCTAACCTTTCCTGAAATATGATTTACATTAGTTAGTAGGGAATCAATCTCTGGCCTTAAAGTTGTAATGGTATTATTTGCTTCCCTAGTTATTTCATTTATATTATAACTTATATCTGGTAATTGTTTAATTGTCATATCTAATTCTTCTGTATTGTTGTCTAAAGCTTCCTTTACATTTCCTAATATCTTATTTACTTTAAGTAGAACAAGTATTAAAACTATCCCTATTCCTATTCCTATTAAAAATAGTATAAGTGTAAAAAGATCACCTACTGTTAAATTAGCAGTCATAATTTCCTCCCTTCTTAGAGCCCTTTTTTCTTATAATAAGATCTAATTATTTTTTAACTTCTTTTTCTACATCCTTAGCCCTATCTTTTATTTCTTCTTTTGTATCTTTAGCAGCTTCTTTTACTTCCTTTTTAGTATCCTTAGTAGTATCTGCTACTTCTTCTTTTGTATCTTTTACTGTATCTTTAATATTTTCATAACCTTTCTTAACTTCTTCAGCTACTTCATCTTTGGTGGATTTAACTTCTTCCATATTTTCCTTTAGATCCTTAGTGATCTTATCCTTTAATTCCATTACATCTTCTATTTTTCCATCTACAGTTATTTTGACATTTTCCGTTACTTCTTTAGATTTTTCTTTTATATCTTCTCTAGTTTCTTTACCAGATTTTGGTGCTAATAGCAATCCAGCCACAGCTCCTACAGCTGTACCTATAGCAGTACCTGCTGCTACCGTTTTAGCTTTCTCCATTTTTTTCTTTCTAGCTAATTCTTTTCTCTTGTCTTCAAACATTTTACCTAACATTAAAATCTCCCCTTTAAACTTTTTTTAGTTCATGTATGCTTTAATGATACCCTAATAGCTTTACTATAATCAAATATTAGCTATTATTCCATATTTAAAATAATATAAATTCTATAATTTATAATTTTTAGAACTTATTATTTATATTATACCAAATTCTAAGAATCTATAACATCTTATGTAGTTTAAACTTCTGTTTTAAGTGTATATTTAATATATTAGCTCGTTTATCATATCTATTAATCTTATAATTTAAAATAAAGAATTAATTGATGTATACTTAATATATATTTTTTTATTTGCTAATATTCTGTTAGGCTAATATAATATTAGTGTTTATCTTATTAACATTTATATTTAGGAGGATTAATTATGAAGTCATATAAAAGATTAAAGGAATTTTTTTTAGAAAACAAATGGACTTATATCTTTGGGCTCTTTTGGCTGTTATTTGTAGATGTGGTGCAATTAATAGTACCTAAGATCTTAGAGTTTTTAACAGATAATTTTCAAAACAATACAATAGTAGGAAGAGATCTTATAAAATACTCTTTTTACATAATATTAACAGGGCTTGGAATTGGTTTGGGAAGGTACTTTTGGAGAATATATATAAATATAAATTCACGAAAATTGGCCTATCATCTTAGAAAGGAACTGTTTGAACATTTATCCACTCTTTCTCCATACTATTTTGATCATAGTAAGACAGGAGATCTTATGAGTCACGCAACCAATGATATCAATTCTATAAGAATGGCTATAGGTATGGGAGTTATAATGTTTATTGATTCTCTTTTTATAATAGTATTATCTTTATTTATGATGATTAGGACTACTAGTTTAAAATTAACTCTTATTGCAGTTCTTAACTTACCTATAATAACTCTCTTAACTAGGAAGTTTGGATCTTTAATCTATAAAAGATCCAGTGAGGTCCAAATAGCACTTTCTGATTTAACAGAAACAACACAGGAGAGTTTTTCCGGTATAAAAGTTATAAAATCTTTTGTACAGGAAGATTTAGTATCAAAAGAATTTAATGAAATTAACACTAGAAATTTTACTAAAAACTTAGATTTAGTAAAAGTTACAGGAGTCTTTAGTCCCTTGCTACAATTTATGTTTGCCATCAGTGTTTTAATAACTATATTTTTCGGAGGAAAAGAAGTTATAAGAGGAAATATTACACTTGGAGAATTTATAGCCTTTAACTCTTATTTAGCTCTCTTGAATTGGCCTACTAGAGCTTTAGGTCAGGTTGTCAATGCCCTTCAAAGAGGTGCTGCATCAATGGATAGACTTAATAAGATCTTTGATGAAAAGCCGAGTATATTAGAAAGGGATAATCCTATTACTCTAGATGAGTTCCAAGGCAGAATTGAATTTAGAAATGTAAGTTTTAAATATCCAAGCACTTCCTACAATGTACTAGAAGATATAAGCTTTAAAATTGATAAAGGTAATACACTTGCAATAATTGGTAAAGCAGGAAGTGGTAAGACAACAATTATTAATCTTCTTTTAAGAATATATGATATCCAAGAAGGATCTATCTTTATAGATGACATTGATATTAAGGATTTAAGCTTTAAGTCCTTAAGAGAAAATATAGGTTACGTTCCCCAAGACAACTTCCTTTTCTCAGATTCTATAAAAAATAATATCGCATTTGCTTTTGACGATGAAGTTCCTATGGAAAAAATTTATAATGCAGCTAAAAATGCTGAAGTTTATGATAATATTATAGATTTTCCACAGGGATTTGATACTGTATTAGGCGAAAGAGGAGTAACTTTATCAGGAGGGCAAAAGCAGAGAACCTCTATAGCCAGGGCCTTAATAAAAGATCCATCTATATTGATTCTAGATGATAGTCTATCAGCAGTAGATACAGCCACTGAGGAAAACATTTTAAACAATCTAGATAAAATAGGAGATAATAAAACTAAAATATTAATAAGTCACAGAATATCTACCATAAAATCAGCTGATGAAATTATATTTTTAGATGATGGAATTATTAAAGAGCGAGGAAAACATGAAGAACTATTAAAGTTAAATGGTCTATATAGAGAATTGTACGAAAAACAATTATTAGAAGAACAACTTGAAAATTAGGAGGTGAATATATATGAATAATAAATTTGAAGAAAAAAATATAGAAAAGGTTTATGATTCTAAACTTATGAAAAGATTATTAGGCTATGCTAGGCCCTATTGGAAATTGCTCTTATTGTCTCTAATATTACTGCTTGTAATAACAGGACTTGAACTACTTAATCCCTATCTCTTGAAGCTAGTAATTGATGATAACATAAATACATTGGATAAAGAGATGTATGAATTAGATCTTTCTTCACCTATAGATGGTGTAGAGTTTAAAGGTAAAAAATATGTAAGAAAAGAGGAAGTAAGTTTAAGTGATAGAGAGAAAATAGATAATGATATAAGCTCGAAGAAAATTCTTAAAGATAAGGGTAATTACTATTTAACAGACTATGAAGAAGATAATATATCCAATTCAATTAAGCTTGATAAAAATGATTATCTCCTATTTCGACAAAATGATTTATCTAGTATAAACAGAATATCTTTTTACTTTTTCATGGTTATTTTGTTTACATTTATATTTAACTATATTCAGATCTATATATTAAACTATACTGGTCAAAAAATTATATTTAATATAAGGGAAGAAATATTTAACCATATTCAAAACTTAAATATTTCATTTTTTGATAAAAATCCAATTGGTAGGCTTGTAACTAGGGTTACTAATGATACTGAAACCCTAAATGAAATGTACACTTCTGTATTGGTAAACTTATTTAAAGATATATTCACCCTTATAGGTATCACTATAATTATGCTTAGAATGAATTATAAATTAGCACTTATATCTTTTACACTTGTTCCTATTATAATAGTTATTTCTATTGTTTTTAAAAATAAAATCCGTGTGGTTTATAGACTTGGAAGATTACAAATGGCTAAGATAAATTCAAGTTTAAGCGAAAATTTTACTGGGATGAAAACTATAAAAATATTTAATAAAGAATCTAAGATAAACAAACAATTCAACGATTTAAATCAAGATCATCTTGAAACAAATAAAAGAGAAGTAAAAATTTATGCAGTACTTAGACCTTCTATAGAAATTGTTAGGTCTATAGGTATAGCCCTTTTAATATATTTTGGTGGAGGCCAAGTTATATCAGGTGCTATTGAATTTGGTGTCTTATATATATTCATTGATTATTTGCAGAGATTTTTTGTTCCAATTATGGACCTTGCTGAAAAATATAATATACTTCAATCAGCCATGGCATCCAGCGAAAGAATCTTTAATGTATTAGATGATACTAGCTTTATAGAAAACAAAGAAAACCCAAGAACTCTTGATAAAATAAGAGGGAAAATAGAATTTAGAAATGTATGGTTTGCCTATAATAAAGATGAATGGGTGTTGAAAAATATTAATTTCATTATACAACCTGGAGAAACCGTTGCCTTCGTAGGATCTACAGGAGCTGGAAAAACTTCAATTATAAATCTTATAACTAGATTTTATGATATTCAAAAAGGTGAAATACTATTAGACGATGTAAATATTAAAGATATAGACAAATATGACTTAAGGAGATATATAGGAGTTGTATTACAGGATGTATTCTTATTTACAGGTAATATAGAGGAAAATATAAGATTAAATGATACTAGTATAGATAGGTATAAAGTTGAAGAAGTATCAGCATATGTCAATGCTACACATTTTATAAATAGGTTAGATCTAGGATATGAGGAGCCTGTAATGGAAAGAGGTTCTACCCTATCCGCTGGAGAAAGGCAACTTTTATCATTTGCAAGAACACTAGCATATGACCCTAAGATTCTTATACTTGATGAAGCAACTGCAAATATAGATACCGAAACAGAGATATTGATTCAAGACGCACTGGCAAAGCTTATAAAGGGAAGAACTTCTATAGCAATAGCTCATAGATTATCAACCATTCAACATGCAGACAATATAATTGTATTAAGCAAAGGTGAAATTAAAGAAATGGGTGATCATCAAGAACTATTAGAAAGAAGAGGCATGTACTACAATCTTTATAAACTCCAATATTCTAAATAAATACAAAAAAACCTTTAAGATTAATCTTAAAGGTTTTTATCTAACCAAAATGCCGTAGACCTAGATAATTCACACCCGCCTATTTTTAGGTGGGTTTCTTGTTAATATACTTTAACGTCCACTGGATCGAGGCTTGTTATCCTATATTAAACGCAGACTCCCGTGTCTGATATGTCGGTTGAATTACAAAGATCTACTAACACTTCAGTATCTTTGCTTACTCTTATTATACACTTTTTATAACTTTAATACAAGTATAGTTTTCCTAGACTATTAACCTAAACTTAGTTAGCTAAAGATTTAGGAGTTTTTTCTATTGCAATTAATTTTTTCATATCTCTTGGTAATTCAGCTTGAAAGCCTATTCTCTCTCTACTTCTTGGGTGCTCCAATTCTAAAAAAGATGAATGTAAGGCTTGTCTATTTATATTTAAACTCTCCTTGTTATATAAGCTATCTCCTATTATGGGATGACCTATGTGATTTAAGTGAACTCTTATTTGATGAGACCTTCCTGTCACTATCTGAACCTCTAGCAAGCTAGAATCTTTAAATCTTTCCTTAACTTTATATTTACTAATAGCTCTTTGTCCACTTTCATCTACAATTTTCTTTATGCTTCCATCTATTTTAGCTATGGGTAGATCTATTATTCCTTCATCATCTTTTACTAGCCCTTCAACTATGGCTAAGTATTTTTTAATAACCGTTTCATCTTGAAACTGTAAAGCAAGTTGCTGGTGCGCAAAAGGGTTTTTAGCGATTATTAATATACCTGTTGTATCCATATCAAGCCTATTGACAAATCTAATCTTTCTTTTAATATTTTTCATTTGAAAATAATAAGTTATTCCATTTGATAAGGTTCCCTTGTCATGAGATTTAGTTAAATGAACTACAGTATTTTCTGCCTTATTTAAAATAAGTAGATCAAAATCTTCATACACAATATCTAATTCCATTTTTTCTGGACTCACATTGTTTTCCTCATCTTCCATCACTAAGGTAACTATATCATCTTTCTTTAAGGGTAGATCCTTCCTTCTGTGCTTTCCATTTACAAGTATATTTTTATATCTATATAATCTTCTAAACAATCTAGAAGAAACCCTTTCTTCTTTTAAAAACTTTTCTAAGCTTTTTTTATCTCCTTCCAGCTTAAAATTTATAATATTTTCACTTTCATTAAAGTATTTCATAAATTCCTCCCTATATTTTATTATTTATTATATAATAGATAAAGTAACCCCAATTCATTTTATTAGAATTATAAAAGGAGTAGAGTAACTTTTGAATAAAAATAGAAAAATAAACATTATATCTAACAAAAATTTAAAATCGAGAAAAACTTCAGCTCAACTAAAAGACAAATTATTAAAAGCTGGCTTTATAGTTCCAGAAAAGTATGATAATACTGCTGAGTTGAACATCTGTGTTGGTGGAGATGGGGCCTTTTTAAGAGCAGTACATAGAAATAAATTTCCGACTATCCCATTTATTGGTATAAATACAGGACATTTAGGTTTTTTTCAAGAGATAATTCCTACAGAAATAGATAACTTTTTAACAAAATATCTTAATAAAGAATATACTGTAGAAGAAATTCATCTGATCGATACAGAAGTCTTTACCAAGAAAAAAGTTTTTAATTTAACTTCTGTAAATGAACTAGTAATAAAAGCTACACAATCAAAGGTAGTTCATTTAGATGTCTTTATAGACAATAATCATCTTCAAAAATTTAGTGGTGATGGAATAATAATATCAACCCCTGTAGGAAGTACAGCCTATAATCTATCTGCTGGAGGAAGTATAATATACCCTGATTTAAAAGCTTTACAAATCACTCCCCTAGCACCAATAAGTTCTAAGGCATATAGATCTTTAATTCGAAGCGTTGTTGTACCGGGAGATTTAATAATTAAAATAAAGCCAGAATTATATTACACAAATTCTACCCTAATTTTAAATGATGGAATGGAATTTAAGTATGACAACATTAAACATATAAATTTAAAACTATCTCATAAAAAAATATATCAGCTAAATTTTAATAAAGATGTATATTGGAGTAATTTAAAAAATAAATTTTTATAACTTCCATTTTTATAAATCAAAACCCTAGACATTCTCATTAAATCATAAACAAGAACTCATATATGAGTTCTTGTTTATTTAATCACTAAAATTAATATTATTTAAACCATATATAATCATATCTCTTGCAATAGGTGCAGCTGCCTTGCCACCAGTAGCTCCCTCTTCTTCTAAAATGACTGCTACAACAAGTTTAGGGTCCTCATATGGAGCAAAGCCTACAAACCAACTATGCGATGAACCAGAGGCATTTTCAGCTGTTCCAGTTTTCCCAGCTAGCTCTACATTTTTTATACTAGCATTCTTACCAGTTCCTGATACTACTACTTCTCGCATCATTTCTCTAAGATCTTTAGCTATACCATCACTTGTAACATTTGATAAAACTTCTATATCATTTACTGGAACAATCTTACCATTTTTTTCTACTATTTCCTTGACCAAACTAGGTTTTACCATTTTCCCATTATTAGCAATAGAAGATGTCATCAGGGCCATATTTAGAGGAGTCACCAATACATTACCCTGTCCAATTCCAGATGCAGCTATTTCATTTTTATTCATAGATTTCTCATAATCAAAGCTAGATTTTTTAACTGATAGATCAAAGGGTATATCCTTATTTATCATGTATCTATCGGCTACCTCACCTAGTTTATCTTTTCCAAGTAATAAAGACTTCTCTACAAAATAAGGATTACAAGAATCTTTAAAGGCAGCTTTTAAATCTATATCTCCATGAGAGTAACCACCATAATCATTAACTGTATAGCCATCAACTGTAATCTTTCCTGTACAAGTATAGTTTTTATCTATACCAAATGTTTCTGAAATAGCAGTTGTAGTTATGATTTTAAAAATCGAACCAGGTTCATACAAGCCTTGAATAGAACGATTGAATAGAGGTCTATCCTCATCCTCAATGATTCCCTTCCATTCATTATCTAAATCAGACGGATCAAAATCAGGTAAACTAACCATAGAGTATATTTCTCCAGTTTTAGGATTCATAGTTATTATAGATCCTTTTTTACCCTTTAAAAGTTTCCGTGATTTTTCTTGTACATTGTGATCTATAGTAAGCCTTATATCATTGCCTTCTGATTTAGGTAAAACCAGATTTTTTAATTCATCTAAGGCATTTTCTTCATTTAAATCTAATAATTCACTATTATATTCATTTTCTAATCCTACTTTTCCATATTGTCTATAGCTATATCCTATTAAATGACTATAGAGATTTTTATACGGATAATATCTCTTACTTGTCTCTCCCTCTTTTTTGCTATAGGCTAGTATTTCTCCATCCCTGTCTAGTATATTGCCTCTTACAACATTTTCTTCATTTATCCATAATCTTTTATTATTAGAATGCATTTTTATCTCTTTAGATTTGAATATCTGAAAATAACTAATATAAACTACCAGCAATATGAGTAAGGAGCAGAGAGTTATAAGAACTGTTATTATTCTTTTACTTTCTTTATCCATCTTAGCTTTATTCTTCATCGATCTTCACCCTACTTTCCAAATCTTCTGAGGTAACTTGAAGAATTCCAAGAGCTATAAAACTAGACAAAAGAGAACTCCCACCATAGGATACGAAGGGCAAAGTAATACCAGTAAGGGGAATAAGCTTAATAACTCCTCCTATGATTATAAATGATTGAACACAAAATAAAATACTTATTCCAAGTGCTAATATCTTGTAAAATTTTATATCTTGATTCATAGCTATTTTAAAGCCTCTATAAAAAAGAATTAGAAATAACATTATTATTCCAATCCCGGTAAATATTCCCATTTCTTCAACAATTGCTGAAAAAATAAAATCATTATAGGCAAGAGGTATAAAATGAGGATATCCAAGCCCCAAACCCTTACCAAAAAAGCCACCTTCTGCTATAGCAAATAAGGACTGAGTTATTTGATAGCCTTTATCATTTATAAATCTCCAGGGATCAATCCATGTCTCAACTCTTATTCTTACATGACTAAATAAAAAATAACCTAAAATTCCACCAATTATAAATAATCCTATATTATATAGGATCAATTTTCTATCTTCTTCATATATGTATTGAAGAGATATAAAAATAGCATAAAACATTAAAACCATGCCAAGATCTCTTTGTAAAAACAAAAAAGCAAAAAAACTGTATATTATTCCCATAAATATGTAGGATGAGTGTTTTCTATCTTTATATTTTTCTGTTTTTGAATAATATCCAGCTATTATAAATATTAAAAGAATCTTTATAAATTCTGCAGGTTGAATTTTAATTCCAATAGATTTTATTTCAATCCAGTTTATAGCACCTAGAGTTCTTTCTCCCAATAAAAGTGTCATTATAAAAAGTATATAGACTATAGCTATATAGAAATAAGAAAGCTTATCCCATATTCTAATATATTTCAGTAAAAAATAAGTTATATAAAAAGATAATATTCCCAAGGCAATCCAAATTAATTGTTTAGTTCCCAGTATAGGATCTATTCTATAGATCATAATAGCTCCAATAGAAACAAGCATGGTTGCAATTAAGAATATATAATTATCGCCAGATGATACTTTAATCAAAATAAAATTTGCCAAATAAACTATTAAGAGTAAAGCCATAGCATTTACTAAAGTTTTTGTATCCGGAATCTTTGCTTGATAAATTAACAATAAAACAATAGCTAACAATTCAAATATAAAAAGTAATCTTCTAGGAGCATTTTCTTTTATCCTACTTGTTAAAAACATAATTATACCTACTCTCTATTTACAAATAAAAACTCTATATTTCCTATTTTAATCCTATCTCCATTTGTTAATTTTACCACGTCTAGGGCTTTATTGCCATTAATAAAAGTTCCATTGGCACTTTTTAAGTCTTTTAAAAAATACATGTTTTCATCTTTTATAACTTGAAAATGACTTTTAGATATAAATGGATCTTTAATTATTATATCATTATCTGATTTACGGCCAAGACTTATACCATTTCCTATGGTATAATGCTCATCTATCTTAAATGGTAGTGAATCTTTTCTATTTATTAGCTTTAAATAAGCCCCATCTCCACCTTTAAATCGACTTATACCCTTTATATCTAAGTATATAAGTCTTATTATACTAAAAATAAACATATAAATTATTATTATAAAAACATACTTAAATATCACTGACAAAATACTATACATAATTTTTTCCTCCCATATATCTATACTAATAGATATTATCACAATTAAGAGTCTTTGTGAACAAATTTAATTTAGCTATTACATTAAGCTACTTATTTTGTTATTATATAGTTAAGCTTAAGGAGGCGATAAATATTAAAAAACTTACTCGTTCTAAAAATGATAAGCTTATATCAGGTGTACTTGGCGGCCTAGGAGAATATTTTAATATAAATCCATTATTTTTAAGAATTATTTATATATTATTAACTGCAACTTCATTTTTAACTATGATTATTCTTTATATAGCAGCTAGTGCTATAATACCTCTAGGAGAAGATATTCAAGAAGAAAATTTTGATTCAAAAAATAATAGCAACTCTTTTCTTGGAATAATTCTAATAATAATAGGCCTTGTATTTTTAGCAAATAATATCCTACCAATTTATTTTCCTAAAGTCATATATATGATAAGATATTATATCCGAAAGTTAATAGATTTTTGGCCAGTTCTCTTTATCGTTTTAGGAGTATATTTATTGATGGATAGGGATAAATAAATAACTAATAATATAAAAACCTTAGAAATAAGGTTTTATATTATTATTATCTATATTCAATATAAATTTTCTAAGTCTTTGTGTCTAAGTATATGCCTATCTTGTAAGGGTATACTTTAAAATATTCTATAAATAGCTAAGGATGTGCTTTATGGATAAAATTAAATTAAAAATTAAACAATCATTTTTCATAGTAAATAAAATGTATTTATTTATAGGATTTCTATTTGTATCTATACAGGATATAGGCCTTGGATTCATATACTTTTTAGGCACCTTGTTTATTTTTATTTGGAAGACCTTATCATCTAAAGTTCCTATGGAAGTAACTGATGAAATTGAAATGAAGACTTTTGTCTATAAGACTATTGATGATAAGGAATTAAAAGTAGATATATATTATCCTCTAGATAATTCCAAAGAAAGTTATCCTCTAGTATATTTTTGTCACGGTGGTGGATGGATATCTGGATTTAGAAACCAACCAAACAATATATCTTGGTGCAGATATCTAGCTTCTAAAGGATTTATAGCTTCCAGTATAGACTATAGATATGGATACACCAATACTATTGAAGATTTAATAGCAGACTATAGCGATGGCTTAGAATTTATAAAAGATAATTCTACAGATTTAAAAGTCGATAAAGATAATATAGTTTTAATGGGACTTTCTGCAGGTGGTCATTTAGCACTACTTTATGCCAGCTTTAATACATTTATGAATAATCAAAAAAGAATGGAAGGTATTAAATCAGTAGTGGCCTACTATCCTCCTACAGATTTAAAGGATTTGTTTTCTAAAGAAAATAAATCTATATTTACACGCTATGCTGTAGCTAGAACTTTAAAAGGTACTCCTACAAGTGAAGAAGATCTATATGAAAATTATTCTCCTATAACATGGTTAACTGAAGATATGATAGCTACTTTAATAGTTCATGGAAAAACAGATCAGACAGTACCATTTGAATCCTCTGTAAAGTTTTTAAAAAAGTTAAAACTATTAAACATTGAATCTAGCTTTTTAGTTCACAGTAAGGGGCCTCATTCTTTTGATACATTATTAAAAGACTATAAAACTGTTGATATTATTAAAAGAACCATTAGATTTATTAAGATTTCAACTAAGGGAGAGATCAAAAATGAAAATAACTGATATACAGCCTCAACGCAAAAATGATAGAGTAAACATATATATTGATAATAAGTTCGCATTTGGTCTTAGTCTAGAGTTAAAATATCAATATGATCTTAAAATTGATAAAATACTAGATAGAAGCTTTATTGAAGAAGTTTTAAAAGAAGAAGAAGGAAGAAAGGCAATAAATCAAGCATTAAACTTTCTATCCTATAGGCAAAGATCAGAAAAGGAAGTTAGAGATAAATTAAAAGATAAAGATTATGAAATCAACTATATTGACAAGGCAATTTCATATTGCAAAGAACATAATTACATCAATGATAGAGAATTTGCTATTAGCTTTATAAAGGATAAGATTAATTTAAACAACTTAGGCACCTATAGAATTAAAAGAGAGCTTATTTTAAAAGGCATTGATGAAAAAATAATAGATGATCTTCTTATAGAAGATGAGGATGAAGAATATAATCGTGCATTGGAAATAGCTAAAAAGAAATATTCTACTTATAGAATTGATGATAAGATGAAGATTTATAGAAGATTAGGCGGTTTTTTACAGAGAAAAGGTTATTCTTTCGATATTGTCAATAGAATATTAAAAGAATTAATAGTCTAGGTTAGGTGATCATATGCATTATGTATATATTTTAAAATGTAGTGATAATACTCTTTACACAGGATATACTGTGGATATAGATAAAAGAATTATAAGTCATAATAAGGGTATAGGAGCTAAATATACTCGTGGTAGACTTCCTGTAAAGTTAGTTTATAAAGAGAAATATAACTCAAAGAGTGAAGCTCTAAAGAGAGAATATTCTATTAAACAAATGACCAGGGCTAAAAAATTAAAAATGATAAAAAATGAGAAGACCCTTTAAGTCTTCTCATTCTTTTTATTTAATTTAACCTTATCTTTATTATAAATCCCCAGTATAAAAGCTACCAGCATTCCAACCAAACCGACGCTTATACCTAGAAAAAATATAGTAAGCTTATTTATATCATCCAAAAATATAATTTTTGAATTAATAGTTAAAAAACCATATAGACCTATGGCTATAGAAACTAATCCTGGAATATATTTAACTATTCTTTTATTCCAGGAAATTATATGAGCAAGATATGTTAAAGCAATCATTCCAAGGGATATTATTAAAAATAATTTTGTATATTCTAAATGATCTAACATCTCTTTCATAATTGTATTCCCCTTTGCAATTATATATTTTCAAATTATTGTTGAATTTTTTCAACATCTCTTTTTAATATTTCATTTCTCCAGATTTCAGTATATTTACCCGTAGCCCATTCCGACATTACAATTGAATCTGTCTCTGCCATATCTATTTTTGCTATGGCCTTATAATTCAATTCATTATTTTCATCTACCTTATAAACTGATAGTTGGAATTGATCTCTTATCAATATTATATCTTCATTTGGAGACGAATACATATCTATCATATTAGGAAATTTTTCTTTTAACTCATCCCACAATATAAAATGATTGTCATACCCTACCATTTCTTCTGGTGAAACAGCTTTAATAATAAAATCCTTATATATTTCTTCTTCATTTTTTTGATAATTCACTCTGCCCTTTAACATCCAATATCCATTTTTTCTAGTTACACCTATGTTTTTCTCATCTATTGAAACGGTTTCATCTATATTTAATAAACCCTGAGCACCTTCTAAAAATATTTCTTTACCATC
This sequence comes from uncultured Tissierella sp., assembly GCA_964489715.1. GTDB lineage: Bacteria > Bacillota > Clostridia > Tissierellales > Tissierellaceae > Tissierella_A. The sequence goes on from CAZBAK010000012.1 coordinate 21,392, forward strand.
ATCTATTAGATCATCTAGGGTTATAGTATTGTTATTCTCTATATTATCTAATGTTTGCATTCTAATGGTCTTTTTGTTTTTATCTGTATTATCTATAATCTCAGTAGCTATATGATTAGTTCCAACATATTGTATATTTCTCAAGACAGATTTGTTAGTGCTTTGAAAGTTCTTATTTCTTGTTGCTTCATCTACACTAGCCTTACCTTCTTCGCTTTCATTCTCTTTAATTAATTGAGGCCTTGCATATATACTGTCGTATACATTCTCATTTTCTCTAGTTCTATTTACATCAATTTCCCAAAAACCATTTTTTCTTGGTAATAGTATACCATCTATACTATAGATTTCTTTAAGTTTTTTATCTTCAGTATTTATCCATATAGTATTATATACCCAATCTTTTATATCATTATCTTCATCAAAATTAGAAGTCTTTATACCAAGTAATATACCGCTATTTGTATTTTTATTTTCTGTATCTTTTAGGTCCTCTGCAATATTCTCTTCTATATCTATATATTTGTAAACTTCATCTAAACTCACAGTTTCTTCAATCTTTTCAAGTTTATAGAATCCATCTTCCATATATAAAAATATTGTATCTTCCTTATCTTTTATAACCTCCATAAATAATTGATTATCATTATATATGGTAAATACTTCTATCTTACTATTTTCTATGCCTAAGCTACTGGCTTCAAGCTTATATTTATATAGTAAATAATCTATAGAATTTACTTTTTTCATTTTAAAAGAAGGTTTTAATGTATAATAATCCATAAACATAAGAGCATCCCGATGAAATAAAGCTGGTTGTCCCAAGTATTCACTTTCATCTTTAGAGTTTGACGTTGAAACTGGCACATAGTCTGTAACAGTCCATTTCCCCTCTAAGGGAGCATTTATATTTTTAGGAGCATTCAATCTATCATCTATACTAGTTTCACTTATATTGCATCCTGATAGTAGTAGTAATATCAATGTAGCAATCAAAATCAATTTAAATTTATTCATATTATTTCCTCCTCATAAGGTAAAATTACTTTAATAGTTGTTCCTTTACCTAGCTGAGACTCTATAATTAACTCACCTTCATGAAGTTTTACTATTTCATCACATATGGCAAGTCCTATACCACTATTTGCTCTATTTGTTTTACCTTTATAAAACTTTTCCTTTACATTTGGAAGATCTTCTTGAGATATACCAATTCCTGTATCATTAACTTCTAACATTAGCTTATCTCCAGATCTATATGCCTTAACTTCTACACTGCCATCTGCATCTGTAAATTTAAATGCATTATCCAATAGGTTAATGAGAACTTGTTTTATTCTGTTTTCATCTCCTACTATCATATTTACGCTTTCGTCTATATCTGTAGTAAACTTTATATTGCTTTTTTTTGCACTAGGTATATATTGTTTTGATATAAAGTTTAATGTAGAACTAAAATCAAATATATCCTTATCTAAAGTTATTCTTCCTGAAACAAATTTAGAGAAATCTAACAATTCCTCTACCATAAAAGAAAGCCTATCACTTTCTTTTTCTATAATCTTAAGCCCATCTTGCAATAGGTCTTTATCTAGATCTTCTGATTGTAAAGTTATAGCCCAACCTTTAATTGATGTTAGAGGTGTTCTTAACTCATGAGATACAGATGATATAAAATCATTTTTTATCTGCTCTCTTTTAATTATTTCATCTGCCATATGATTTAATGTGCTAGCAAGCCGACCTATTTCATCGTCATTTTCTATATCATTTCTTATTTTCAGCTGCCCATTGGCCATCTTTTCTGCAACTTTTGAAACCCTCTCAAGTGGATCTACTATTGAGTTTGCAAGAATTATACTCACTGCCCCACCTATTAATATAACAATTATTCCTATTGAAATAAGTATTATATTTATCATTTTTATAAGCTTATTTGTCTCTTCCAGTGAAGATACAAATCTTATAATTCCTATAGATTGATCGTCTTTTACAAGTGGTAGTGAAACAGCCATTACAGATTCAGAGGAATAAGGTACTGATCCTACCCAAACTCCTTTTTCACCATTTTGAGATCTTATAACGTCTGTAGTATTTATAACCTCATCATAGCTAACCCCTAGAGTATCTAACAACAATTCCCCTTCTAAGGATAATATTTGAACCTCAACATCTGTATATCTCCAAAATATATCTATATCATCTATTAATATATCATTTAGATCATAGGAAGGAAAATATCTGGAATAAAATGCTGTAGATGATTCAATTTGACTGGTTATTACATCTTCTAGGTTCTTATAGTAATATTCTTGTACAGAATTACTAAGAGGTATAACTATAATTGCTACAGTTATTAATATAACTAGCATAAAGTTTTTTACAAGTCTTATTTTAATGCTTTTTTTCATAATTTTCTCCTACTATTTATTTTTCCATCTATATCCCAGTCCCCAAACTGTTTCTATATATTCTGGATTGCTTGAATCTTCCTCTATTTTTGATCTAAGTCTTCTAATATTTACATCTACAATCTTTGAATCACCTATAAAATCTTCGCCCCATATTATATTTAAAATCTCATCTCTCTTAAAAGCTCTACCTGGATTCTCTAAAAACAGTTTAATAATAGAATATTCAGTAGGAGTTAAATCCATCTCTACTCCTTCTTTAAAGAACTTTCTTGAATATTTATCTATCTGAAAAGGACCAAATTTTATCAATGTATTACCAGTGCTTTGTCTTTGCTTCATTCTACGAACTAGGGATTTAACCCTAAGAACCAATTCCATTGGATTAAAGGGCTTAGTCATATAGTCATCTGTACCATATTCAAGCCCCATGATCTTATCTATATCTTGACTCTTAGCAGTAAGCATTATTATACCCATAGTTGGAAATTCTTCTCTGAGTATTCTACATACTTCAAAACCATCTATACCTGGGAGCATAATATCCAAGACTATAATATCTGGTTTTTCTCTCTTGGCTATTTCTATTCCTAATTCTCCTGTTTCTGCTTCTAAAACCTCGAAATCTGATCTCTCCAAGTTTATCTTGACAAATTTTCTAATTGACTCTTCATCTTCAATCAATAATATTTTATTAGTCATCTATATCACTACTCCCAATTGAAATTTCTATCTAGAACATCAAATTCATAGCCTTCACTTAATAGATATTGAATGCTTTTATCTAAGCTTTTTGCTGTTGTTATTTTAGCATCTGTATCATGCATGAGTATTATAACTTTGCTTTTACCACTGACGGTTTCTTTTAATCGATTTACCAAATGTTCTTCTGAGAAACTATTACCTTCTGCATCTCCATTTAAAGCATTCCAATCAAAGTATTTATAACCTGCATCTAAAACAGCTTTCTTCATAGGGTTTTTCTTATCCTCAAAAGAACCTCCAGGAAATCTCATCACCTTGGAATCAAAATCTTCTCCTACAATTGATTTTATAAGATTTTCAGCTCTATATAGGTCCTTCATAAAATTATCTACATTTTTGTATATATATTCATATTGATGGCTATAGCTATGGTTCCCTATTTTATGACCTTCATCATAAACTCTCTTCAAAATATCAGGATTTTCTTCAACCATATATCCCACTACAAAAAAAGTTGCTTTTATATCATGTTTTTTTAAAACATCTAATATTATAGGCGTAGACTTAACGGATGGTCCATCATCAAATGTTAAATATGCAATTTTTTTAGAAGCATTATTTTTAGAACTTTCTTCTGCTTTGATTTTTTCTTCTTCTATAATCCTTGCTTCTACTTCTTTTAACTTTTTTTCTCTATTTCTTTTATCTATCTCATTTTTTATTAAATCTTTTTCTTTAATTAATTCAAGTCCTTTTGTTACATTTACTGCATTTGCAGTATCTTTGTGAAAAGGATTGAAATTTCTAATTTTCCCACTAAACACTGCTACAATTAAAGCTAATATTACTAGTCGAAATAAAAATCTCCTTCTTCTTCTCTTCCTTATTATCTTACGGCGTTTCCTCATCTCTAGCACCTCATTTTAATTTATATATTGATCGGCATATATTCTAATCTTATTATATAACCACTAATAAAAGTTTACAATTTTATTAATAATAGATTACATATATCTTACATTTTGATTTATGATTCACTAAATTGTGAATTATATAGCTTGCTATACAAGCCATCTTTCTCTAATAATCTCTCATGGCTACCTTTTTCGACAATACCCTCTTCAGTTAAGACAAGTATTATATCTGCATTTTTAATAGTCGATAGTCTATGGGCTATTACAAGAGATGTCCTTCCCCGAGAAAGTTTTTCTAAGGATTTTTGTATTACTATCTCTGTTTCATTATCTAATGCTGATGTAGCTTCATCTAAAATCAATATTGCAGGGTTTTTTAAGAACAATCTAGCTATAGAGATTCTTTGTTTTTGTCCTCCTGATAACATAACTCCCTTATCTCCTATATAGGTATCATAAGCATCTGGAAGACTCTTAATAAAGTCATGAATATTAGCATTTTTAGCAGCTATAACTATATCATCTTCACTGGCATCAGGATTACCGTAGAGTATATTCTCTTTTATAGTTCCTGTAAACAAGAACACATCTTGCTGTACTAGGCCTATAGATTGCCTAAGAGATTTTAACTTTATATCTTTTATATCTATTCCATCTATTCTTATTTTTCCACCGCTTATTTCATAAAACCTTGGAATCAAATGGCAAAGAGTAGTTTTCCCAGCACCAGAAGGTCCCACCAAAGCTACTGTTTTTCCGCTTGGGATATTTAAGTTAATGTTTTTAAGGACACTAGCTTCTCCTTTTCCATAGCTAAAGCTGACATTCTCAAAGTTTATTTCTCCTTTTAGATTTTCTATCTCTATTGCATCTTCTTTATCTACTATTTCTGCTTCTATATCCATTATATCTATGAATCTTTCAAAGCCAGTCATTCCATCTTGATATTGTTGAGCAAATTCTGTAAGTCTCCTTATTGGTTGCATAAAAAAGTTCACATATAAAGTATATGCAAATAGATCAGCAAAGTTTATTATATTCTTATATGTGAAATATCCTCCTACAGAAATAACTATTAAGTTTAGTAGATTTGAAAGTATTCCAACACCTGTTACAAATTCAGCCATAACTTTATAGGATTTTTTTCTCGCATTGGCGAATTTATAATTCCCTTGGTTGAATTTTTCTATTTCATAATCCTCATTTGTAAATGTTTTTGCCACCCTCGCTCCAGAAATACTATTTTCAAGTTGAGCATTAACATCTGCTATTTCTACACGGACTTTTCTAAAAGAATCTTCCATTTTCTTTCTCTTTGATATGGCAAAAACTAGCATAATAGGTATAAAGGCAAATATGATTAAAGTAAGTCTCCACTCAATTCTCATTAATATTATAAAAGAACCTGTTAACATTACAAGTGAAATAAAAAGATCTTCCGGACCATGATGGGCAAGCTCTGTAATATCTCTCAAGTCATTAACTATTCTAGACATAATATGTCCTGTTTTATTATTATCATAATATTTAAATGACAAGGTTTGTAGATGAGAGAAAACATCTCTTCTCATATCATGTTCTATTCTAACTCCTAAAACATGGCCCCAATAAGCTACTATATAATTGCTTATATATCTTACTATAAATAAAATGACCATAATAATAGACCACTTAAAAAGCAAGTCCATTCTTCCATCAGGAATAATATCATTTATCATAGTTCTTGTAAACAAAGGAAATACAAGGTCGAAAACAGATATTAGAAAGGCAAAAAACATATCTATAAAAAATAATTTCTTATGTGGTTTATAATAAGCTATAAATCTTTTTATCATCTATTTCTCCTTTTCTTGAAAAAAATACATATTATCTTCCATTAGTATTATATAGTTTTTCTGTTTGGAATTCAATCTAATAAGTCCAAGACTTTATATCCCCTTGTCTACCTTTTCTATATTTTCAAAAGCAAGCTTTCCTGCTCCTATACTGCCAGCGTCGTTTAAATAAAGAGCTGGTAGGATTTCCATACCCTCTGAATCATTAGAATAACTTTTATACTTTTTTAAAGTTAAATTCCACCAATACTCTTTTGAGTTTATAAGTCCTCCACCTATTATTATAGCTTGTGGATCAAATATATTTTTTAAACTGACCAGATATACTGCTAAATTACTAGTGAATTCTTCTACCACTCCTTTAGCTATGTTATCATTCTTATCTTGAAATATATCTTTTCCCCTCTTATATAAACCTGATCGCTCTTTATATATTCTTTCTATAGCAGTTCCTGATATATATTTTTCTACACATCCCCTTTGACCGCAAGTACATTTTTCTCCAAAGGGATAAAGTATAACATGGCCTAGCTCTCCTGCTTGATAGTTGTCCCCCTCCAAGAAGCCTAATTTTTCTATATATATAGCTCCTCCTAGACCTGTTCCTATAGTTATCATTAAAAAGTTTTTAAAATCTTTTGCAGCACCTATCCATGACTCACATTTAGCCGCCATATTTGCATCATTTCCTACAAATACTGGTAAATTTGGAAATTTATTATTTATTTCCTTTCTTATATTTGTACCAGCCCAGTCCTTTATATTTCCTCCATGCTTTAAAACTCTTCCTTCTTCTGAGTCTATAAAGCCTGGGGATCCTATTCCAACTCCAATTATATCTTTATTTAACAATTCATCTATAACCTGTATTATTTTATTTAAAACATCTTTTTTAGATTTAGTAGTAGATATATCCCTACTGGTCTTTTTTAATATATTCCCATCTTTATCAATAATTCCAGCCAGCAAAGTAGTAGCTCCTAGATCTATGCCTATTACTTTTCTCATTTCAATCTCCTTTACTATTAAAGTTCTCTTAAAATATACTTAACTTTAATTCTTTAGAAAGCTCTTTTAATACCTTGTATCCAACAAGAGGATTGCCTCTACTATCTAAAGAAGGTCCGTAAAAACCAATTCCGTATCTTTCTGGTAACACACTTAATATGCCACCTGCAACACCTGATTTAGAAGGTATGCCTACTTTGGCTGCCCATTGACCACTGAAATTATACATCCCCGTATTATTCATTATAGCTATTAATAAATTGCTAAGATTCTTTTTATCTATATTTTTAGCTAAGTCTATGTTTTCAAACCTGTTAGCTATATTAAACCCTATATTTGCCAGGTCTATTGTATTTAAACTTATGGAACATTGTTTAAAGTAATTGTCTAGAATATTATCTACATGGCCTTGCATAATATCTTCTGCTTTCATAAGATATGCTATAGCTCTATTTTTATCTCCTGTATTTTTTTCAGATATATAAACTTCTTCATCTAATCCTATGTCTTCATTTAATGCTAACTTTCTTGTAAGTTTGAGTATTTTATTAAATTTTTCATCTTTTTCCCCTTGGATTAGAGAAGTTACAATTATGGCTCCAGAGTTCATCATTGGATTTATGGTTTTTATGGTATTTGCATCTTCTAGATAAGATATATTATTAAAAGATCTGTCACTGCCTTCATACCCAGTCTTTTCAAATACCTCTTCTGCTCCATTTTCTATTATAGCCTGTATTAAAGCCACTATCTTAGAAATACTCTGCATGGTAAAGTTTTTATTATAATCTCCCACACTATATCTTTTTCCTGCTTTATCAATAATGCTCAAACCACAATCTTGAATATTAGCATTTTTTAATGCCGGTATATAGTCAGCTACCCTTCCCTCCTTATAGAAATCTTTATTATTATTTATTATCTTTTCTAGTAAATCTTCCATTTTATCTCTCCTCGTTAAATAAATCTTTTTCTAACTTCTTAAACAGATCATTTGTTGGCGCTTGAAATGTTTGACCATTTAGATAACTTAAACTATCCTCAAGACCATTAAATTCAACCTTATAAGAATGTAGCATTTGATTCTCGATTCCATATTCTTCTTTGAATTTTTTATTTACACTTTCATTTCCATACTTTCTATCTCCTATAAGTGGATAACCTAAAGAAGAAAGATGTCCTCTTATTTGATGAGTTCTACCAGTTATAAGTTCTACCTCTACTAATGTATACCCATCTTTAAAGGTCAAAGGCCTTATTTCGGTTAAAATTTCTTTAGAGTCTTCTAGAGATCTACTTGAAATTTTAACTTTATTTCTTTCCTCATCTTTTAATAAATAAGCTTTTTCACTTTTCTCCTCTTTGATTTCACCTTTTACAATAGTTTTATAAAATCTTCTTATACTTAACTTTTTCAAAGCTTCGTTTATAAGCTTAAGACTTTCATAGTTTTTAGCACCTATTATAAGTCCAGAAGTATTTCTATCAAGCCTATTACATATAGACGGAGTGAATGTTCTCTCTATTCTAGGTACATAATCTCCAGTCCTTATAAGGTAAGATATTAAACTATCTACTACATTTTCTTCAAACTCTCCACCTCTTCCATGTGAAAGCATATTCAATTCTTTATTGATTAAAACAATATTCTCATCTTCAAATATAATATCTAGATTTATATTTGATTTAGCTTCTATTTCATCAGCTTCAAATTTCTTAATAGTTTCTTCCGCTAAATATAATTGCACTATATCTCCTTCATATATCATAGAATCAGGCTTGGCCCTTTTATCATTAAGCTTTATATTTTTCTTTCTAATCATCTTGTATATGAAGCCTGCAGAAGCCTTAGCAAGATATTTTTTTAAAAATCTATCTAGCCTCTGTTCATTTTCATTTTTATCAATTTCTATTTCTCTCAATTTATTTCACCTTTTCCCTCTCTTTATGTTATAATTACATTATATAACATTGAGAGAGATATTTGTTATTTTATAGATAAAACATAAAAAGGATAAAAGGTGAAGATATGAAAGATTCTTTAGAAAGACTTAAAGATATATTATACAATATATCAGATTATTTGATAATGGGAGCCATTGTAATAGTCATTGGATTGATAATAGGATGGAGACTGGACATATTATTTCCAGATACTACAAGAGCCATGGTAGATACAGGGAATAAAATTGTTTCAGAAAAAGAGAATCCCGAAATTTCTCAAGATAGTAAAGTTGAAGACTTAGAAACAGAAGATAAAGAAGTCGTAGTTGAAGAAGTAAGTGAAGAAGTTCCCGAAACAATAAGAGTATCAATACCTAAGGGTAGTCCTTCTACAAGTATAGCTAATATTTTGGTAGAAAAAGAACTTGTTGAAACTACAAAAGAATTTGAAGACATGGTTCAAAAGTTGGATTTAGAAAAGAGTTTACGCTCTGGACATTACGATATTGAGGAAAATTCATCCCTAGAATCAATTGTAAAAATAATAGCAAATCAGAAATAAACAAACCACATATCATAATGATATGTGGTTTTTCTAATATGGTTCATTTATATAGCCATCTATTAGAGATTCTTTCTTATCTTCTATAAATACATTTTCTTCCTTTAGAATATCTAATAGCCATTTAGCTTTAGAATGAAAAATAGCCTCTTCATAATCTAAAAGTACTATTTCATAAAGCTTATCTTTTAAAAATTTAGAATTAACCTTTATAAAATATGCTTCTATTCCTCTAAATTCTAAAAACTTCATAAGACTAAGAGCTGATCTATCTTTTTCATGATAATAGTTATTGCCCTTATTAAAATAATAATTATAGTATCTTTGATGTTTTCTAGTATTTCTAGTTTCTTTAGCTAGCATATTATAATATTTTGCAAGTACATTATAATACTGATAATTAAACATTCCCTTTTCATAGCTATCAATTCTTAAAAATGGTTTTAAATTAGTTCTCCTAACCAAATCAAAATTATATTCTAAGAATTCTCTCTTACTTATATCTCCATTTGTAAACTGAATAATTAATGATGATCTTTGGTCAAAAAACTTATCAAAAATTCCTTTTTTTCTATAAATAGTCAAGTTACACACCCATTCTAATTCTTTTTATATGTATTATATCATATATATCAAATATTTTTTAATGAAAACAATTCATCTTCTGTTAATTCTCTATATTCTCCTAAATTTAAAGTTTCATCTAAGCTTAAAGGACCAATAGAAATTCTCTTTAAGTAGAGTACTCTCATGGATAGAGCTTCAAACATCCTTTTAACTTGATGATATTTCCCTTCTTTGATGGTTAAATATACTTTAGATACTATATTTGACTCTATTATATCTAAAGAAGCAGGAAGAGTTAAATATCCATCTTCTAATTTCACACCTTTTTTAAAACTATTTATATGTTCTTCTTCCACAAAACCATCTACTTCTACATAATAAGTTTTTTCTACAGCTTTTCTTGGAGAAAGTAACTCATGAGATAACTTGCCATCATTTGTTATTAGCATTAGTCCTTCAGTATCCTTGTCAAGTCTACCTGCTGGGAAAGGATTGAATATAAGATATTCTTCTGAAAGTAAGCTTATGACAGTGTCATCAAGAGGATCTTCTGTGGAGGATACTAGTCCCTGTGGCTTATTCATCATTATGTATATATGCTCTCTATAGTTTACTCTTTCTTCATTAAAATATATTTCATTTTTATATGGATTTATTTTAATGTCATTTTTTAAAACTATTTTCCCATTAATTTTAATATTACCATCTTTTATGATTTTCTTGATCTCTTTTCTGCTTCCATAGCCCATATTTGATAAAACTTTGTCCAATCTTTGTAATTTTGCCATTTTACCACCTTCTTTAAATCATATTTATAAAATTATACAAATAAGGAGATAAAACAAAGATAGATCATTCTAACTTTGTTTTATCTCAAAATCAACTTTTATAATTTTATTTTAAACAACCGCTTCCAATTCTACACAATATTCTTTAAGATGCTCTGGTATATCTTTTAAAACATAATCTACATTTATAAAAAAATCTGTATTAAATTTATCTGATATAAATGTTAATCTTTCTAATAAATCTTGTAGATCCTTTACTTCTATATCCATAATTTTATAAATTCCATCAACATATATTTTTTCTAAATCATAATCTTTACTAATGATTCCACATAAAAAGCCATAGAAAGATTCAATATTTAAAATCTTGAATTCCATGGCATTAATAAGTCTTACACTATGGTCTAAAGTGAATATATGATCATCATCAACATCTACAAAAGCTATATTACCGTTACCTTCCTTCATGTCCCTGTTTGCATTATCTATCAACCACTTAGTCTTACCTGTACCTTTTTCTCCTAAAATAAATTTAACCATGTTAAACACCTAGCCTTTCTTTTATATTAATTTAAAATCTAAATAAAATTAGTCTCTTACTATTTAACTGTTACTAAATATTTTTAGAGCTTTACCATTTAAATAATCGAATTTTTTCCCTTGATAGGTATTATCTTTTTCCATTGTTTTTACAATATCATCTCTTATTTTCCACCAAGATGTATTCCAATTTACAAATAATCCATTTTCCTTAGGGGCTCTTCCAATAATCCTTTGAACTACTATATCAGGATCTAGATATTCTAAAAATCTTATTACTCTCTCCTCATAATCTTCCCTAGAAATCATTTGAAACTCTCCTCTTTCATACTGATTTCCTAGCTCAGTCCCTTTAACTATATAGAGAGCATGGAGTTTCACTTCATCTATTCCAAGAGATGATATTAACTTAGCATTTTCTATAATATCAAGCATATTATCCCAAGGAAAATTCAATATTAAATGAGTACATATTCTTAACTTGTATTTTTTTATTCTTAAACTTGCATCTATAAACTCACTTAAACTATGACCTCTATTAATTTTTTTAAGAGTATGATAGTTTACTGTTTGTAGACCTAACTCTATAGTTATTGACAGATTATATTCTTCTTGTATCTTGTTTAAAAATTCTAAATATTCATCATTGATACAATCTGGCCTTGTAGATATAGATATTCCTACTACATCTTCTCTAATACTAGATCTAATATAATCTTTGAATCTATGGAGCTCTAAATAGGTATTGGTAAAATTTTGAAAATATGCTATAAATTTCTTAGCCTTATATCTCTTACCTATATATTCAATATTTATCTCCATTTGCTCTTCTACTGATAGTGTAGGAGACAGATTCCCAAAGCTTCCACCTTCTTCACCACAAAATGTGCATCCTCCAAGGCTTAAGTTGCCATCTCTATTGGGGCATGTAAGTGGTAAATTTATAGGTATCTTATAAACTTTTTCTCCAAATTCTCTTTTTAAATATCCAGAATAGGTCCTGTATACTTTTATTTCATTCAAATGATTCACCTCTAGGATTTCAAATAATTAAAATTATTCTTAAAAACATTATATCATAATACCATTAAAATAGTATCTATAAATTAAGAATTTTCAGTTTTTATTGATCAGTTTTTATTGATTTATTGAAATAAAGTACTCTACACTTAGTAAAGTACTTTATATTGTTAGTCTTCTTCATCTTCTCCATACTCTTCATACTCTTCATCTTCAAACAAATCAAAATAAGATTCTGCTACTAATTCTAATTCTTTCTCATCTTCAATTGGAATCAGCTCAAAATCTTCTTCAGACTCTTTGAATTCATAAAGCAATACTTCATCTTCATCTCCTGGAAGAAGAGCTATATATTCCTTGTCTTCAACTTCAAATATGCCTAAAACTTCACATTCTACTTCTACATCATCTTCAAATGTTAAATAAATTACATCTATTTCACCTTCATGATCATGATTGCAATTTTCATCATGAACATGACCGTCCATTTCTTTTGTCATATTTTATTCCTCCCTTTTATTTTTTCAAGACAAGTTATATGTCTAAATTTAATTATACCTCTTCTATATGGAGATTTAAAGCTTATTTGGAAAAGACTTCTTATAAAATTAAATGTTAATAAAATTTATCTGATTCTTATATTTTAATACAAGAATCATTCTTCTATATTTGGCTTTTAAGCTAGACTCTATATTGTCAACACTATTATATCGTCAAAGCTAAACAAAAGAAGCCAAGTGTCTATCTAGCCCTTAGAAGGCTATATACTTCCCTAGCTTTAATCATTTAAATCTATATGACAATAACCACCAGGGTTTTTCTTTAAATAGTCTTGATGATATTCTTCAGCCTTATAATAAACTTTTAATTCTTCTATTTCTGTAACTATTGGCTTATCATAGTTTCGCTTTTGTTCTTCTAAAGTTTTAAATATTGTTTCTCTATCTTCTTCATCTACATAATATATTCCTGTTCTATACTGGCTCCCTCTATCTGGACCTTGCCTGTTTTTAACTGTTGGATCTATTATCTTCCAAAATTTATTTAATATTTCTTCTAAAGATATTTCTTTTTCATCAAACTCAACCTTTGTGGTTTCAGTATGGCCTGTTAGGCCAGTACAAACCTGTTCATAACTAGGATTTTTTCGCCTTCCATTTGCGTAACCCACTTCTGTTTTTGTAACTCCCCTTATTCTTGAGAAATATTCTTCTACTCCCCAAAAACAGCCTCCTGCTAAATATATTTCCTTCATATCTTACACCCTTTCTCAAATCAACTTACATTATAAAATTTATAATTACTGGAGCTATAAAAACTGTTATAATTCCTGCTATACCTATAGCAAGTGAACTCATAGCACCTTCTACAGAACCAAGCTCCATAGCTTTTGTAGTTCCTATCACATGAGAAGATGTTCCCAATGCTATGCCTTTTGCCCTCTTACTTTTTATCTTGAAAAGCTTAAATACTCTTGATGATATTATATTACCCAATATTCCTGTTACAATAACAAAAACTACTGTTATTGATGGTATTCCATTTATCTGTTTTGATATATCTATAGCTATAGCAGATGTAACAGACTTTGGTATCAATGATAAGGTAATTATATCATCTAATAGAAATAGCTTACTTAAAAGAATCACAGACAATATACCAGAAAGTGAACCTATAAATATGGCTACTAGGATAGACATTACATTTTTTTTCAATAGATCTATCCTCTTATATATAGGTATAGATAGGGCCACAGTAGCTGGGCCTAAAAAAAAGCTAATCATATTGCCACCTTTTTGATAGTTTTCTATACTTATATCCATATATTTAAGAAAGAAAATAATAAGCACTATGCTTATTGCTATAGGATTTAATAGAGGATTATCCATTTTTTTATAAAAAAAGTTACACAAGCTAAAGACTATTATAGTCAATGTGATTCCAAATAAAGGTGTATTTACATATTCCATCATATTTTTCTACCTCTTTTATTATCTCTTTCTAATATCTGTACTGTATAAGCTGTAACAAGCATTACTATTATAGTTGATATAAATATAATAATAGCTAAACTAAGTATCTTTCCTTTAAACATATCTAGCTCAGACATAATACCAACACCTGCTGGAATAAATAAGATGGCTAAATTATCTAATAATGCATCCCCTATATCTTCTACCCATTCTAATTTTATTAATTTAAAAATTAAAAGAAATAATAATAGTAGCATTCCTAATATAGTAGAAGGAATAGGCAAGGCAAATGCTTTTTGTAAGATTTCTCCTAAAAATAATATACTCAATATAATTCCAAACTGTCCTAATTTATTCAATGAAAATCTTCCTCTCTATCTATTTATCTAAAATCTTATTTGAATTATAATATTTCTAAATATTTATTTCAAATTAATCTATATTTTAAAGTTTGCATAAGAAAAGTATTTAGTTTAAACTAAATACTTTTCTAGTAATTCGCTATTTTTTCTTTTAAGTCTTCTTTTTGATTTAAAAACTCTTCATAGTTATCTATATCTTCAAACAACCTTTGAATCTTTGAAATCATTTTCAACTTCTGATCTTCATTGACAAAATCTACAGATATATTTTTGCAGAAATTGTTTGCAATTGCATCTAAGGTAGAATGGACTATATCTTCTTTTTCTGTTTTCTTCATATCCTTGTTTTCTAAACTATTCATTATTCCCTCATGAAATACATATCTTATATAGATAAGAAAACCTTCAAAATCCTCAGCCTGCATACCATTTTCAATTTCAAATATTATCTTGAAAAATAGATTCCATCTAAAATCTTTGTTTATTATTTCTAATATCTTGGTTCCCATTTTTCTAGTAAATCTATCATTATAAAAAATATCTCTTTCAAAGTCTATATATTTATTGAAGGTCATCTCTTTCGTTCCTATTTCATTTAATCTATTTAATATTCTTAAGAAGTTATTGCTATAGTTCTCAGATTCTTCAGGTCCACCTTTCATAAATAAATAGTTTACTATAACATCTGTAGATTTTTTAAAATCTACTATAAATCCTATCTCTTCTCTTACCTTTATTACATAGATATCATGAATTATCTTAGATAGCAGTGATTTTATTTGCACTTTTTTATTAGCTGCATCACTGGCATCCATACCATTTACATGATTAAAAACAACCATAAGTTGCCTATCTATCATAGCTAAATTATCTTTTATAGAACCCATTATATCCCTAAAAAAACCTTCCGTTAACATATAATTAAAGTTTTTATAAAGAACCCTATGATCTATCTCTCCCCAAAAAACATTTACAAGTGATTTTATTTGAAGTTCAAAGTTTACCTCAATATCATCTTTTTTATATTTTCCATCAATTTTATATATTTCAAATCCATTTTTTTGAATTTGTGGTTGATCATCGGAAAGCTTTAATCTAATGCTTGAATTTAAAGGATTAGAATAATATCCATCCTCTTCTTTAGTTTTAAACATATCCACTATATCTTCATATATCTTGACCTCATCTTCTATAAATCTACATTCTATTCTTATTCCTATTAAATCAGATAGGTTATGTAAAAGATTATCAGGTGTCTTATATTTAATGTAAAAATTATCTCTTAATATTTTTTCTTTAAGGCTCTCTGGAGATTTTATTCTACAACTTACATTTAAAAAATGGTCCTTTATAAAGAAACTGTCAGTAAAAAACCTATCCAGCTCTTTTGAAACTTTATCCAATATAGAAGTTCTTTCTTCAATAAGCAACAATGTTTTATCTATAAAATCAAACAATTCTAATTTCATAACACCCTCCTAGACATATTCTTCTTTAATTATATCATAGTTAATTAAAAATTGTTAATTCATAATATTTCAAAACTAAAATACCTGCCCAGAAATTGACATGTCAATTTCTGGGCAGGTATTTAAAATCTTTTATAAATTAAAACTCATCATAGTAAATCAATTCTTCTGGTAATCCTTTTGATGTTAGAGACTTTTTAACCGAGTTTATCATAGGTTCATTACCACATAGATAAGCTTCTTTGTTGTCCCCATCCTCTAAAAATTCATCTATAGCATTATTTACTCTTCCTCTGAAGCCTGTCCATCCATCTTCTTCACCAACTCTTGAAAGACAAGGTATAAATTTAAAGTCATAAAGCTTATCTTCCAATTCTTTGAAATAATCTAAGAAAAACAAGTCATCTTCTGTTTTTGCTCCATAGTAAAATCTTGCTTTTCTTTTTATATCTTTTGATTCCATAAATTTAAGCAAGGATAGTATAGGAGCCATTCCAGTACCTGCCGCTACCATTATCATCTCTCTATCATTATCCTGATAGTAAAAATCTCCATATGGTCCATTTATAGTTACTTCATCATCTTCCTTTAAATGTTTATGAATATAGGTGGTGGCAATCCCATCTGGAACATATCCTATTATAAACTCTATATGATCTTTTTCCAAAGGAGAGGATGATATAGAATATGCTCTATATACTTCTTCATCATTTCCTTCATATTCCGGAGCCTTAAACTGCATATATTGTCCTGCTTTAAAATTCACCTCTTCTTCTTCTGGTATTCTTAATCTGACCTGTTTTATAACAGAAGTTAAAGGTGTTATAGATTCTACACTAGCTTGAAATTGTCTTACATTAAACAATTCTTCAGGTATATGAATTTTCATATCTTCTTTGACCTTACATTGACAAGAAAGCCTTACATTGTTTTTTAGATCTTCTTCATCTAGAAAGGTAAGTTCCGTTTGTAGAACTGGTCCACCACCTTCTTCTACTTTTACCTTACAATATCCACAAGTTCCCTTTCCACCACAAGCGGATGGAATAAATATTTCTTGTTCCATCAAAGAAGAGAGTAAACTATTTCCTCCCTCTATAATGTATTCTTTATCATCATTTATTGTTAATTTAACCTCTCCATAATTACCTATGGTTCTATCTGCTATTGTAAGTAATAGTGCAAATATAGCTGATATAGCCGTAAGAGATAATGTAGTCATAAATATTGTATTCACAAGCAATCCTCCTATCTCTAGTTATTTTTATAATTATGAAAATAACTATTGAATTTGTACAATTCCTGAAAAACCTATAAATGCAAGAGCCATGATTCCTGTAACTATTAGTGTGATGCCAGGTCCCTTTAAACCTTCAGGAATAGGAGCATTTTTGATTCTTTGCCTTATCCCAGCAAGCGCTACAATAGCCAATGTCCACCCTATACCGGAACCAATACTAAATCCTACAGTTTGCATAAAATTGTAATCTCTAATTATCATAAATAATGATACTCCAAGTATTGCACAATTTACAGTTATAAGAGGCAAAAATATTCCTAAGGCATAATATAAATTTGGCAGATATTTTTCTAAAAACATCTCTAACAGCTGAACAAAGGCAGCTATACTAACTATAAATACTATAAATCTTAAATATTCTAACCCTAGTGGCTGCAAGATCTTGTAATAAATAAAATAATTTATTATGGATGTGAAACCAAGAACTACAGTTACAGCCTGTCCAAGTCCAAGAGCAGTTGGTATTTCCTTTGAAACCGCTATAAAAGAACACATACCAAGGAAATTTGAAAGTATCATATTGTTTGTGAAAATGGCTGCTATAAATATTACAAAAGGATTTAGTTCTATCATGCTTTAGCCACCTCTTT
>CAZBAK010000013.1:0-37540 GCA_964489715.1 uncultured Tissierella sp.
TGTTTATAGCAACTACTACAGGAACTTCTGCAACAAATAGAGTAGAAGCTATGATTAGAAATGGTATACATGGAATCATAACTGCTAAATCTATGGGCGTTGAAAATCCAACTCTTGGAATTTTAAACGTAGATGGAGGAAGACAAGTAGAAAAAGCATTTAAAGATCTTATAGAAAAAGGATATGATATAAATCTTACAGAGTCTTCTAGATCAGATGGTGGGCACATGATGAGAGGAAATGACCTCTTATTAGGAACACCAGATGTTATGATTACAGACACTCTGACAGGTAATATTCTTATGAAGATGTTCTCATCATATACAACTGGTGGTAGTTACGAAGCTCAAGGATTTGGGTATGGACCAGGTATTGGTGAAAATCAAGATAGATCAGTTTTAATAATATCTAGAGCTTCAGGAAGCCCAGTTATAGCTAATGCTATAGCTTATGGTGCAGATCTTGCTCGTGGTGGATTAAACACTATCTCTAAAGATGAGTTCAAAAAGGTACAAAAAGCAGGTCTAAAGGATATAATAGAAAAACTTACAAAGGACTCTGCTCCTAAAGAAAAAGAAGAAGAAGTAGAAGCTCCACCAAAAGAAACTGTAACAGGTACTATTAGTGGAATTGATATAATGGAACTAGATGATGCTGTAAATGTTCTATGGAAAAGCGGTATTTATGCAGAATCAGGTATGGGTTGTACTGGACCTATAGTAATGGTAAATGAAGAAAAAATATCTGAGGCATTAAAAGCGCTATCCAGTGGAGGATATGCAGTAGAAGATGGCGATCCTTGTTAAACACTCCAATTTTTGGAGTGTTTTTTTTATCGCTTGTATATTTTAATCTAATCTATTATAATAGAAATGAAAGATATGTTAATAGTCTATCTATTAATAAAATACTTAAGGAGGGCTTTAAATGAAAAAGAAGTTTTTAGCAATCGCTTTAACTTTAACACTAGTATTTTCTTTAGTTGCTTGTAGTTCAGATGGTGGCAACGATGATGCAGGAGAAGATACTGGAGCAGGCGAAGAAACTGAGTACAAAGTAGGAATGGTAACAGATGAAGGTGGAGTAAATGACCAATCATTTAACCAATCAGCTCATGAAGGACTTTTAAAGGCTGAAGAAGAACTTGGTATTGAGCAAGGTTATCAAGAGTCACATGAAGAAGCAGATTATGTTCCAAACTTTGAAACACTTTTAGATGGAGACTATGATTTAATGTGGGGTGTAGGATTTAAGCTTGCAAATGCAGTTTGGGAAGCAGCTGAAGCAAATCCAGACAAACTATATGCTATAATAGACCATACATTTGATGGAGATGAAGAAAACTATCCTGGTGGAACTCCTGAAAACGTTGTAGGTGTTATGTTTAAACAAGAGCAACCATCTTTCCTAGTAGGTTATATAGCAGGAATGATGACTGAAACAGATAAAGTTGGATTTGTTGGTGGTATAGAGTCAGATCTAATCTTAGCTTTTGATTATGGATATCAATCAGGTGTTAAGTATGCAGCTAATGAATTAGATAAAGAAATTGATGTTCTTTCACAATATGCAGAGTCATTTAGTGATGCTGGAAAAGGTAGTGCAATAGCTACTAGTATGTATCAAGATGGTAGAGATATAATATTCCACGCAGCTGGAGGAGTAGGAGAAGGAGTAATAGGAGCAGCAGAAGAACAAGGTAAATGGGCTATTGGTGTAGATAGAGATCAAAATGATATTTCACCAGACCATGTTTTAACATCTGCAATGAAAAGAGTAGATGTAGGAGTATTTAATGTAACTGAAGCATTGGTTAAAGGTGAATTCCCAGGAGGAACAACTATAACTTATGGTTTAGAAGATGGAGGAGCAGTAGATATAGCTCCAAGTTCAGACAAGCATGTTCCGCAAGATATTCTAGACAGGGTAGAAGAATTAAAGCAACAAATTATAGATGGAGAATTTGAAGTTCCATATGATGAAGCTTCATATAAAGCATTTATAGATAGCTTAGAATAAAATAATTTAAAATAAAGAATTGAACAGCTTAAGGCTTGTAAGCCTTAAGCTGATTAATTCTAAGTAGGAGGAAAACCCTATTGAAAAATTCTGAAAACAAACCTATAGCAGTTGAAATGAGAGGCATAACTAAAAAATTTGGCAATTTTACAGCTAATGATAATATAGATCTATTAGTACATAAGGGTGAAATACATGCACTTCTTGGGGAAAATGGTGCTGGAAAGAGTACGCTTATGAACGTGCTCTATGGTCTCTATAGACCTACATCAGGTGAAATATATATAAATGAAGAATTAATAAATATAAATAATCCCAATATTGCAATAGATGCAGGTATAGGAATGGTTCATCAGCACTTTATGCTTATTGAAACATTTACGGTAGTAGAAAATATAATTCTTGGCATGGAAACTACTAAGGGAATTGTATTAGATGAAGTTTCAGCAAAGAAGAAGGTTGAAGAACTATCTCAGCGATATGGTCTTTCCGTAGATCCAAATGCTTTAGTGCAAGATATATCAGTAGGTATGCAGCAGAGGGTTGAGATATTAAAAGCACTTTATAGAGGAGCAGATGTACTTATACTTGATGAACCTACAGCCGTACTTACACCACAAGAGATCGAAGAGTTAATAAAGATTATAAGGAATCTATCCCAGCAAGGCAAATCAATAATTATAATTACACATAAATTAAAGGAAATAAAAGCTATAGCAGATAAATGTACCATAATAAGAAGGGGTAAAAAAATTGATACTGTTGAAGTAGAAGAAACAAATGAAGAACAATTGGCTGAAATGATGGTAGGTAGAGCTATAGACTTTTCTGTAGATAAAAAAGAATTAAATAGAGGAGAAGAAATATTAAATATAGACAATTTGATTGTAGAAGATGTAAGAGGTCTAAATGCTGTAAATGGTCTTTCCTTAGAACTTAACTCTGGGGAAATCTTAGGTATAGCAGGAGTAGACGGAAATGGACAATCTGAACTAATAGAAGCAATAACAGGACTTAGAAAAATCCAAGGTGGACAAGTTAAAGTAAATAATAAAGATATAACCAATAAAACGCCTTTTGAAATAATAAATTCTGGCATAAGCAATATACCAGAGGACAGGCAGAGAAGAGGTTTAGTTTTACAATATACTGTAGCTCAAAATATGATACTTGAAAACTATTATAAAGATGACTTTTCTAAAAATGGTATATTAAAGCACAAAGCTATCAAAGATTTTTCTGATAGACTCATAGAAAAATTTGATATAAGACCCAAAGATTCTAGTTATTTAGCTGGAGAATTATCAGGTGGGAACCAGCAAAAGGTAATTATAGCTAGGGAGATAACCAATGATCCAGAAGTCTTAATAGCAGCTCAGCCTACTCGTGGTTTAGATGTAGGCGCTATAGAGTACGTCCATCAGTTTCTAGTCAATCAAAGAGACACTGGTAAGGCAGTGCTACTTATCTCTTTTGAGCTAGAAGAGGTTTTGAAACTATCGGATAGAATAGCTGTTATATATAATGGCAAAATAGTTGAAATACTAGATGCTAAGGATGCAGATGAGAAAGTTCTAGGCTTACTCATGGCAGGAGGAGGTGTGAAGGTTGAAGAAGGATAATAATAAGTTTGTTACTACGCTGATATCTATAGCAATAGGATTAATATTTGGTGCTATTATACTTCTAATAGGTGGATTTAATCCTATTGAGGCATATAAGGTTATGTTAGAAGGAGTATTTGGGAACCCTAAATATATTTCCTGGACTATAATTCGTGCTACTCCTATTATATTAACAGGTGTATCTGTAGCATTTGCCTTTAAAACTGGGTTATTTAATATAGGTGCAGAAGGCCAGTTTATAATAGGGATGATATTTTCTACTCTTGTTGGATACTTCTTAAATCTTCCACCAGTCTTACATGCTTTAGTAGCTATATTGGCAGGTACAATAGCAGCAGGCCTTTGGGGTGGCTTAGTTGGAGTTTTAAAAGCGAAGTTTGGAGTAAATGAAGTTATATCCTCCATAATGCTAAACTGGATAGCCCTATATTTAAATAATTATTTCTTAACTTTTTCAAGTATAAGAAGACCAAATTCAGATGGTTCTTATCAAATATTAGATTCAGCAAGTATAAGAATTTTAGGGAAATGGAAGACATCAGAGGCAGGCAAAACATTTCTAGCAAACAATAGTTTTTTAAAGGATCTACTTAATCCACCAGTAAACTGGGGTTTTATAATAGCAATATTCTTTGCAATCTTAATTTGGTATACGCTAAAAAATACTACTTTAGGATATCAGTTAAAAGCCGTAGGGTACAATAAGGATGCTGCAGAATATGGTGGTATAAATATAAAAAGAAACACTATACTTGCTCTAGCAATTGCAGGTGCAATATCAGGTCTTGCAGGAGCTGTACAAGTATTAGGTGTTGAGGAGCAAATAGGTATATTAGCGGCTTCAAGAGGATATGGCTTTGATGGAATAGCAGTTTCCCTTATAGCCGGAAATAATGCACTAGCAACAATTCCAGCTGGACTTTTATTTGGAGCTTTAAAATATGGTGGAGGAAAGTTAAACTCTACTATAAAAGCACCATCAGAAGTAATTGATATAACCATAGGGGTAATAGTATTTTTCATAGCTATGCCTAAGTTGATTAGGCTCATAACTTCATTTTTCAAAAAGGGAAGGAGAGGTGAAAAAGTTGAATAGTATAATTGATAATCTAGGTACAATAATAGGTATCACTCTCATGTATGCAGCACCTCTTATATATACTGCCCTTGGAGGAGTAATAACTGAAAATGCAGGTGTTATAAATATTGGTTTAGAGGGAATGATGACCTTTGGAGCATTTACAGGAGCAGCAGTAGGTTTTTATACTTTAAATCCTTGGCTTGCCTTTTTAGCAGCAGGGCTTGCAGGTGGACTTTTAGCTCTTATACATGCTATAGCCACAGTTAGTTTTACTGCAGATCATGTGGTTTCTGGTATAGCTTTAAACTTTATAGGACCAGGTATATCAATATTTTTGAGTAGGCTTTTCTTTGAGGGCGCAGCTCAAACAAAGGCTGTTCCATTAGCTCATAAAATACCAAGACATCTAAATGGTATACTGCCTGAAAGAGGATTTTTAAATTATGCATTTAATCAATATGATACAGTATATTTAGCCTTTATAATGGTGTTTTTAGTATGGTTTTTGCTTTATAAAACCCGTCTCGGACTTAGAATTAGATCTGTAGGAGAACATCCAAGAGCAGCTGATACGCTGGGAGTAAATGTATATAGGATAAAGTATATAGCAGTAATCTTGTCAGGTATTCTTGCAGGTTTTGGAGGAGCTGCTATGAGTTTGGCAGTAGTTTCAAACTATAGGGTAACACTTATATCAGGCCAAGGATTTATCGCTCTTGCAGCTATGATATTTGGTAAGTGGAAACCACAAGGTGCTATGTGGGCCTGCCTTTTATTTGGTGCAGCCCAAGGACTTGTAGTTTATCTTGGAAGATATGATATTGTATCTAGCTCACTTCTTTCCATGCTTCCATATGCAATAACTCTAGTTGTACTTACATTCGTAGTAGGAGAAAGTAATGGACCAAAAGCAAACGGAATGCTTTATGAAAAATAAAATTTAATTTAAAGGAAAAACAATAATTAGGCTGGAGTCTATTATTGTTTTTCCTTTTTTTTGTAGATATTGTAGAAATATCTTAATAAATATTAGGGCTCAAAAGCGAATTAAAGATATAATCATTTTTATATGTAGGGGAGATCTTAGATCTCCTGACTTTTATATGTAGGGGCGCACCTTTGGTCGCCCGGTTTTATCTTGTATGATCCTTATATAATAGCTATATCAAGAGATACAATAAATCGGGGAAAAGGCACTTCCATGAAAGGAAAAGCAGCTTTCATAAGTCAGGACTTATTTCCCCAATTTATTGCATCCATAGTAATTTGCTTTTCTCAAAAATTAGAATATTTAAAGAAGCTATGGCTGAAGCATATGAAAGTCATTTTAAATCACGTCTTAAATATTTAAGTACAAGAGAAGATTTTGTAAGTATATTTGATTACAATGAGTATAAAATAGACTTTTATAATGATTCTTTAGACTATATAGATAAAAATGGAATTAATAGTTATGGAGGTCTAGCATTTGCTAGAGCAGCTGATTTTTTAAATTATATAGAAGAAACTCCCTATGAAAGTATCTAGATAAATAAAGTTCTACCAACTAAGACAAAATATATTATGATTAAAAAGAAAAGTTAATAAGGCTTTAAATAATATCATAAAGGGTATATAATGTATGTAAGAGAAGATTTTTCTAAATTAATGCATATATATAGGAGATGATTTAATGATTAATAGATTAAAAAGAAAAGAAGATAATATAAAAGATATAATAAAGAGTAAACAGTTAACTCATGAACAAAAGATGATGGGTCTAGCTAAGCAAGCAGAAAACCTATTAAATGTACTAGATCTTCCTGAAGGCTTTGAAGAGATGTTAGACAAAGGTATAATTTGTGATCTTGGAGAAGGGCATGCTCCATATGCTCCTAGATATATAGTTCCAGATTATGAAAAGCTTATGAAAGAAGGCTGCGAGTTTTTAAACTTAGAAGCTCCAAAGGATCTTTATGAAGCTATTAATACACTTTTAATATTCTATAAGCATGTTCCTTCAGTAACTCATTTTCCAGTTTATATAGGAAATATAGATTATCTATTGGATCCTTTTATAGAAGATGAAGAATTAGCAAGAAAACTTATAAAACTATTTTTATTAAATATAGATAGAACAATCTCAGATTCATTTTGCCATGCAAACATTGGACCTAAGATGACAAAGGCTGGTAAAATTATATTAGAAGTAGAAAGAGAATTACAAAATTCTACTCCAAATATAACATTAAAATATGATCCAGATGTTACTCCAGATGAGTTTGCAATAGAAGCCATAAAAACTGCTTTATCTTGTGCTAAACCAAGCTTTGCAAATGATAAAATGTATAGAAAAGAATTCAATGGTGACTATGCCATAGCTAGTTGTTACAATGGGCTTAAAATAGGAGGGGGAGCCTTTACTCTTAACAGAATGATCCTTAAGAAAGTAGCAGAGGATTCAGAATCTAAAGAAGACTTCTTTGAAAATAAACTTCCTAGAGCAATCCATATAATGTTAGAGTTTATGGATGCAAGAATTAAATTTTTAGCTGAAGAAAGTAACTTTTTTGAAACTAACTTCTTATCAAAAGAAGGATTTATAAATAGAGATAACTTTACAGGAATGTTTGGTCTAGTGGGAATGGCAGAATGTGTAAATGTTTTACTTGAAAAAGAAGAAGTTGAAGGCAGATTTGGGCACGATGAAGTAGCAGATAAACTTGGAATTGAGATTATGGATTTCATAGATGAGAAGGTTAAAGCTCACAAAAACCCATATGCTAAGTTTTCTGATGGAAGATTCTTACTTCATGGTCAAGTAGGTCTTGATACAGATTTAGATGTAAGTCCAGCTACAAGAATACCAATTGGTGAAGAACCAGAAATGTATCCTCACCTTCGTCAATCAAGTTTATTCCATCCTTACTTCCTATCAGGAGTAGGCGATATATTTCCATTTGACAGTACAGCAGATAAAAACCCTGAAAGTATACTAGATATTATAAAAGGTTCATTTGAGCTAGATAATAGATACTTTTCAACATATTCATCAGATAGTGATGTAATAAGAATAACAGGATATTTAGTTAAGAAAAGTGACATGGAGAAATTAGAGAAAGGCGAACAGATTCAACATGATACAGTAGCTCTTGGACTAGGTTCTGTTAAAAATAATAAAATACTTGAAAGAAAAGTAAGATAGTATGAAGGCTTTAGTAAGAAAGATAATTCCACTTAGTGTAGTAGATGGGCCTGGCAACAGAACTTCAATATTTTTTCAAGGTTGTAATTTTAATTGTAAATATTGTCACAACCCAGAGACTATAAATATAAAAGATCATAGTGGTTCAAGTATTATGACTGTTGAAGAAGTAGTTGAAAAGATAAAAGAATCCATTCCATTTATTAGAGGTGTAACTGTTTCAGGTGGAGAATGTATGATATATTCTAAATTTATAACTGAGCTCTTTAAAGAAGTTAAAAAGCTAAATCTTACAACTATGATAGATACAAATGGAAGTTTTGATTTTTCAAAGGAAGAAGAACTTTTAGAATATACAGATTCTATAATGCTAGATATAAAAGCGTTTGATAGAGATATACACAAGGAATTAACTGGGGAAGATAATAAGACAGTTTTAGAAAATGCCTTATTTCTTGCTGAAAGAGATAAATTATATGAGCTAAGAACTGTTATAATTCCTGATGATTTAAATAATGAAGAAACTATAATAGGTATAGCTGATATATTGAGGGAAGAATTAAAGGATAAAGATATAAAATATAAACTTATAAGATATAGGCCTATGGGAGTTAGAGAAGAGTTTACTGACTTCAAGACTCCTTCCAAGGCTTATATGGAAGAATTGAAAAACCTGGCAATAGAAAAAGGATTTAAAGAAGTTATAATAATTTAAAAAACTATCTCCAAAGCAAGCAGTCTATTAAAAAGACATATAGCTTTAGAGATAGTTTTTTTATATAAATAGAAAGTATTTGGTGAATTTAGAAAATTTTGATATAATAGAGAAGAAGAGGAGGAAGTGATTAAAATTGAAGATTGGATATAATTTAAATATAAAACAAAGCCAAAAACTATCTATGACTCCAGAGTTGCAACAAGCTATAAAATTACTTCAATTCAATAGCATTGAATTAAACGAATTTATAAAAGAACAAATAGAAGAAAATCCATTGCTTGAAATGGAAGTTAGAAAAGAAGATTTGAGAGAAAAAGATATAAAATTAGAAAAAGAAAGAGAAAGTGAAATAGACTGGAAGGAATATGTAGAAAAATATGATGATATAAGCTATAGAGGACAAGTGGATAAAAACAAAGAAGAGCTACACTTTGAAAGCTTTACAAAATATACTCCTTCTTTAAAGGAATATTTACTTGAACAAATAGGACTACTTCATTTAAAGGATGAAGTAAAGTTTATAACTAATTATATAATTGAAAATCTAGATGAAAATGGATATTTTAAAACAAATATCTCTGAAATATCTTCCTTACTAAAGATAAATATTGAAAAGGTTGAAGAAGCCTTAAAAGTAGTACAAAGTTTAGAACCTCTAGGTGTTGGTGCTGTAGATTTAAAAGACTGCCTTTTACTACAAATTAGAGAAAAAGAAGTAGATCCACTGGTAAAAACCATAATAGAAAATCACTTAGAAGACTTAAGTTTAAATAAAATAAATAAGATTTCTAAAGATTTAGATGTAAGTATAAATAAAGTACAAAGGGCTATAGATTTTATAAAGACCTTAGAGCCTAAGCCTGGTAGATCATTTAACAGCGTGAATTTACATAATGTAAAATATATTACTCCAGATGCAAGTATAGAATTGATAGATGGAGAATATAAGGTCATTGTAAATGATGTTGCGGGGCCAAGATTAAATATAAATAGCTTTTATAAAAGTCTAATTGGGCAAGACACAGATGACCAAGCAACAAAGTTTTTAACTGAAAGATTAAATTCAGCTACCTGGGTTATTAAAAGCATTGAACAAAGAAGAAATACTATTAAAAGAGTTATAGAATCCATACTGAAATTTCAAAAAGATTTTTTTATAGAAGGAGAAAAATCTTTAAAACCTTTAACCTTAAAAGAAATAGCAGATGATATAGAAATGCATGAATCTACAATATCAAGAACAACAAATGAAAAATATGTCCAAACTCCAAGAGGAGTTTATGAATTAAAATATTTCTTTAATACAGGTCTTAGCAATAGGGAGGGAGATGTATCTTCTAGAAGTATTAAATTCATGATAGAAGATATTATAAAATCAGAAGATCCTAAAAAACCCTACAGTGATCAAAAAATTTCTGACTTTTTAAAGGAGAAGGGCACAAAGGTCTCTAGAAGAACTATTGCAAAGTATAGAGAAGAATTGCAAATACCATCTTCTACTTTGAGAAGACGATATGACTAAGAACTTGAAATAAAAGAAATAATGGTGTATAATTAGATAGTAGAGTCTTGTACTCTACTTTTACTTTAAGAAGACTGGGACCAAAAGTATTAAGGTGGGCATAAAATGCCCCAGTTGTTTTATAGATGGAGTGATTTTATGAATGATATAGCTACAATTGAAAAAATAGTTCCAGAAATAGCTTCATTAATAGAGAAAAGATATGAGATATTAAAATATATATCCTATAATCAACCAATAGGAAGAAGAACACTATCAAGTGCTTTGGCTTTGAAAGAAAGAAATGTAAGAGATGAAGTAAATATATTGAGAAATCAAAACTTATTAGAAATAAATAATATGGGTATGAATATTACGGATGATGGCAGAAAGACATTGGATGAAATCCATCCTACTTATATTAGTCTAAGGGGAATACCAAGACTTGAAGAAAATCTTAAAGATCAACTAAATATAAAAAATGTAATAATAGTACCAGGAAATTCCAAAGAAGATGATATAGTAACGAAAGAAATGGGTAAAAGATCAATTGAGATCTTAAAAAACAATTTAAGAGAAAAGGATATAATTGGGATTACTGGAGGTAGTACAATGGCAAAAATTGCCAAAGAAGCCAGTAGTGATAGGGTTAAAAGAGATATATTAGTAATTCCTGCAAGAGGTGGTCTTGGAAAAGACTTAAATACCCAGTCTAATTCCATAGCAGCAAAGTTGGCAGAAAATTTAGGTGGGAATTATAGACTTCTCTATATACCTGATAATCTTGAAAAAGAAGCTATGGAATATATTCTTAAAAACAAGGAAATAAATGAATCAATAAATTTAATTCAGAGTATGAACACATTGATATTTGGAATAGGTAGAGCTGACACAATGGCAAAAAGGCGTAATTTATCAGAAGAAGAAATAGATTATCTATTGAAGAATGGATCTGTAGCAGAAGCCTTTGGTCATTTTTTCAATATAGAAGGAAAAGAAATATGGGAATATAAGACAATAGGACTTTCACTGGAAAGATTTAAAAGTTTGAAAAATTTAATAGGAGTAGCAGGAGGTGAAGAAAAGGCTGAGGCTATATTGGCTATATCTAGTTTAAATAAAGATATGACACTTGTTACTGATGAGAGTTGTGCAAAGAGAATTTTAAAAATAAGGGGGAAATTTTAATGACTATGAAAGTTGGAGTAAACGGTTTTGGTAGAATAGGAAGAGATTTCGTGAGGGAATATTTTGAGTGTGGTATAGAAGATTTTGATCTAGTTGCTGTAAACGCATCAGGAAATTTAAAGGATCTTGCACATTTATTTAAATATGATTCCATATATGGAAAATTTGATGGAGAAATAGAAGCTGTAGAAGATGGCTTTATTATAAATGGTAAAAAAGTAAAGGTTACAGCCCAAAGAGATCCAGCGCAGATTCCATGGAAGGATCTTGGAGTAGAACTTGTAGTAGATGCAACAGGAGCTTTTAGAGATCATGCAGGACTTTCTAAGCATATAGAAGCAGGGGCTAAAAAAGTAATAATAACAGCACCTGCTAAAGATCCAGATACAACAATAGTTCTTGGGGTAAATGAAGAGGTATACGATCCAGAAAAGCATAATATAATTTCAAATGCTTCTTGTACTACTAACTGTTTAGCACCAGTTGCTAAAGTAATACTGGAAAAATTTGGAGTTAAAAAAGGTCTTATGACTACAATACATGCATACACAGGGGATCAGCAACTTATAGACAACAGACATAAAGACCCAAGACGTGCTAGGGCAGCAGCATTAAACATAGTACCAACTACAACAGGAGCTGCAGCAGCTGTTTCACTAGTACTACCAGAATTAAAAGATAAATTAAATGGATTTGCTATAAGGGTTCCAGTACCAACAGGCTCTATGGTAGATGTGACTTTCCAAGTAGATAAAAATACGAGTGTAGAAGAAGTTAATAAAGCACTAAAAGAAGCAAGTGAAAATGAATTAAAGGGAATACTAGGTTTCTCAGAAGAACCTCTAGTTTCTTCAGACTATGTAGGAGATCCAAGATCTTCCATAATAGATTCCTTATCCACTATGGTTATAGATGACATGGTTAAGGTAGTATCTTGGTATGATAATGAGTGGGGTTATGCTAGAAGAGTTATTGATTTAGCAGCCCTTGTAGCCACTAAATAGTTAAATTAAGAGTCGGGTCTTGTACAAGAGACCCGACTAATAATATTGGAGGAAGGTTTATGCTAAATAAAAAGACTATAAAAGATATAGATATAAAAGGAAAAAAAGTATTGGTTAGATGTGATTTTAATGTTCCAATGGATGAAAATGGGGAAATTACAGATGATAAGAGAATAGAAAGCTCACTTCCAACT
This sequence comes from uncultured Tissierella sp., assembly GCA_964489715.1. GTDB lineage: Bacteria > Bacillota > Clostridia > Tissierellales > Tissierellaceae > Tissierella_A. The sequence goes on from CAZBAK010000013.1 coordinate 12,515, forward strand.
ATAAAATATCTCTTAGAGAATAAAGCAAAAATAATCCTTATGTCCCATCTAGGTAGGCCTAAAGGTCAAGCAAACCATAAATATAGTTTAAAGGCAGTTGCAGATAGATTAAGTGATCTGCTAGGACAGGAAGTAAAATTTCTGCAAGATGATAATGTAGTTTCAGAAAGTGTGAAAAGAGAAGTGGAAAATATGCTAGAAGGAGATATAGCACTTTTAGAAAACACTCGTTTTAGGTCTGAAGAAACTAAAAATGGAGAAGAGTTCTCAAAAGAACTAGCTTCTCTTGGAGAAGTTTTTATAAATGATGCCTTTGGAACATCTCACAGAGCTCATGCTTCAAATGTTGGAGTCTCTACTTATCTTCCTTCAGCACTTGGCTTCTTAGTTCAAAAAGAAGTAGATGTAATGGGAGAAGCACTAGATGATCCTGAAAGACCATTTTTAGCTATTCTTGGAGGAGCTAAGGTTTCTGACAAGATAGGAGTTATAGATAATTTATTGGAGAAGGTAGATGCTATAATTATAGCTGGCGGCATGGCTTATACCTTCTTAAAAGCTAAAGGTTTAGAAGTAGGAACTTCACTTTTAGAAGAGGATAAGGTGGATTTAGCTAAAGAACTTTTAGAAAAAGCTAAAGAAAAAAATGTGGAATTAATACTTCCTCTTGATATAGTGGTAGCTAAAGAATTTAAAAATGATACAGAGTTTAAAACTGTGGATCGAGATAAAATACCATCAGATATGATGGGCCTTGATATTGGAGAAAAGACTATAAAACTCTTTACTGATAAAATAAAGGAATCTAAAACTATAATTTGGAATGGACCAGTTGGAGTTTTTGAAATGGAAAACTTTAAAAAAGGTACTTATGAAATAGCAGAAGCTTTAGCCAAAACAGATGCAAGAACCATAATAGGTGGAGGAGACTCTGCATCTGCTGTTGAAAAAGCTGGATATTCCCATAAAATGACCCATGTTTCTACAGGGGGTGGGGCTTCTTTAGAGCTCTTGGAGGGAAAAATTCTACCTGGGATAAAGGCTATTTCCAACAAATAATATAATAAAAGGAGAGGGTAAAATGCGAACTCCTATAATCGCAGGAAATTGGAAGATGAATAATAATATTGAGGAAAGTTTAAAATTTATAGAAGATATTAAATCTTATGATCTGGAAAAAGATGTAGAAAAGCTTCTTTGTGTACCATATACGGATTTAAAATCTGTAAAAGAAGCTATAAAAGATAAAGATATAAAGCTTGGTGCTCAAAACATGCATTTTGAAGAGTCAGGAGCTTATACAGGTGAGATATCAGCTCTTATGTTAAAAGAAATAGGTGTAGATTATGTAATAATAGGACATTCTGAAAGAAGAGAATATTTTAACGAAACAGATGAGACCGTAAATAAAAAAATAAAAACAGCCAACAAACACAATATAAAGCCTATACTCTGTGTAGGTGAAACATTAGAAGAAAGAGAAGCTAATAAGGAAAAAGAAATTGTTAAGGAGCAGATAGAAAAGGCCTTAAAAGACATAGATTTAAAATATATTGAATCTATAGTTCTGGCCTATGAGCCAATATGGGCTATAGGAACAGGTAAGACTGCATCTTCAGATGATGCTCAAGCTATGTGTGAATTTATTCGCCAAACAATAAACAACTTATATGGAGATGTAAGTGAAAAAGTAAGAATCCAATATGGTGGAAGTGTAAAACCAGCCAATATTACAGAACTTATGGAAAAGAAAGATATTGATGGTGCTTTAGTTGGAGGCGCTAGCCTTAAGGCAGAAGACTTTGCAAAACTAGTAAATTATTAATTGGAGGAATTGATATGAGTAAAAAACCAGTAACTCTAATTATATTAGATGGCTGGGGTATAGGTAAAGATTACCCAGGAAATGCAGTCACTCAGGGGAACACTCCAAATTATGATAGATTGATAAAGGAAAATCCAAACACTACTTTAGAAGCAAGTGGAACAGCAGTAGGACTTCCAGAAGGACAGATGGGAAACTCTGAAGTAGGACATATAAATATTGGGGCAGGTAGAGTGATCTATCAAGATCTTCCTCGAATTTCTAATGATATAAAAGATGGAAGTTTTTTTAATAAAAAAGAATTTTTATCAGCTATAGAAAATGCTAAAAAAAACAATGGCAAAGTTCATCTGATGGGTCTAGTTTCCGATGGAGGAGTTCACAGTCATGTAAAACATCTATATGGACTTTTAGAACTTATGAAAATGAAAGATCAAAGAGAAGTATATGTTCACGCTATACTGGATGGTAGAGATGTTCAGCCAGATTCAGGTAGAGATGAGATAATTAGATTAGAAAAAAAGATGAAAGAGCTAGGAGTAGGCAAAATAGCCAGTGTTTCAGGTCGCTATTATACAATGGATAGAGATGAAAGATGGGAAAGAACAAAGCTTGGCTATGATGCAATAGTTCATGGTAGAGGCTTAAAAAATGAAAAAGCTGTAAAGGCTATAGAGGATTCTTATGCTGTTGGAGTTACAGATGAATTTATAATGCCTACAGTTATAGTTGACGATGGAGAGCCGCTTGCTAAAATTAGAGATGGTGACAGCCTTATATTTTTCAACTTTAGGCCAGATCGGGCTAGGCAGATTACTAGGGCAATAGTAGATACAGAATTTCATGCTTTCGATAGGGGCAAAAAAGTAAATGCCTTTTATGTAACTATGACAGAGTATGATAGAACAATAGGTCATGTAATGGTAGCCTATAGCAAGGAGGCCCCTATAAATACACTTTCTCAGTATGTAAGTTTAAATGGCTTAAATCAGCTCAAAATAGCTGAAACAGAAAAATATGCCCATGTTACTTTTTTCTTTAATGGAGGAATAGAAGAGCCTTACCTAAATGAAGATAGAGTTCTTATACCTTCTCCTCAAGTTGCAACCTATGATCTTCAGCCTGAAATGAGTGCAGAAGAAATAAAGGATAATTTAATAGAAAAAATAAATAGTGATAAATATGATCTAATAGTGGTAAACTTTGCAAATCCTGATATGGTAGGTCACACTGGAGTCATTTCTTCAACAATAAAGGCTGTAGAGACAGTGGATAAATGTCTTGGGGAAGTTTTAGAAGTTTTAGAGAAAAAAGCTGGCCATACTTTAATTACTGCTGACCATGGAAATTCTGAAAAACTTTTAGACGAGGAAGGTAAACCCTTTACAGCCCATACAAGTAATAAAGTTCCACTTATATATGAAGGTAAAGATAAGATCTTATTAAAGGAAGGAAAACTTTCAGATTTAGCACCAACCATATTGGAACTAATGAATCTTGAAAGTCCAAAAGAAATGACTGGTAGAAGCTTAATATTAAAGGAGGAATAAATTTGAGTATAATAGTTGATGTATATGCAAGAGAGGTCTTAGACTCAAGGGCTAACCCTACTATAGAAGTAGAGGTAGTAACTGAGGCGGGAGCGTTTGGAAGAGCTTTAGTCCCATCTGGAGCATCCACTGGGGCATTTGAAGCTGTTGAACTAAGAGATGGTGATAAAAAAAGATTCTTAGGTAAGGGTGTAGAAACTGCTGTGGCAAATGTAAATGAATCTATAGCAGATGAAATTATTGGTATGGAAGTATTCAACCAGGTAGAAATAGATAATCTCTTAATAGATCTAGATGGAACAGATAATAAAGCTAAATTTGGTGCAAATGCAATACTAGGAGTCTCTATGGCAGTAGCTATAGCAGCAGCTGATGAGCTTTGTATGCCACTTTATCAATATATAGGTGGTATTAATGCAAAGGTACTTCCAGTTCCTATGTTAAATATCTTAAATGGTGGAGAACATGCAGATAACAATGTTGATATACAAGAGTTTATGATAATGCCTGTTGGAGCTAAGACATTTAAAGAAGCTTTGAGAATGGGTGCTGAAATATTTCATAACTTACAGTCTGTGTTAAAAGATAGAGGTTTAAATACTTCTGTAGGAGATGAGGGAGGATTTGCTCCAAATCTTTCTAGTAACGAAGAAGCACTTTCTACCATAGTTGAAGCTATAGAAAAGGCGGGTTATAAGCCAGGAGAAGAGATAATGTTATCCTTGGATGTAGCTGCTACTGAAATGTATGACAAGGAAAGTAAAACCTATAATCTATCTGCTGAAGGTAAAAAACTTAATTCAGATGAAATGATAGACTTCTATGAAGAAATGGTAAACAAATATCCAATTATATCAATTGAAGATGGATTAGATGAAGAAGATTGGGATGGGTGGAAAAAGCTTACTGATAGACTGGGAGAAAGAATTCAAATAGTAGGCGATGATCTATTTGTAACAAATACTGAAAGACTTAAAAAAGGTATAGATCTTGGAATAGGAAACTCTATTTTAGTAAAATTAAATCAAATAGGTACTATTACTGAGACCTTAGATGCTATTGAACTTGCAAAGGTAAATGGCTATACAGCAGTTATATCTCATAGATCAGGTGAAACTGAAGACACGACTATAGCTGATTTAGCAGTTGCTTTAAATACAGGTCAAATAAAGACAGGAGCTCCTTCTAGGACAGATAGAGTAGCTAAATATAATCAGCTCTTAAGAATAGAAGATGAGTTATGGGACACTGCAGAATATAGAGGTAAAAAGACTTTTTATAATTTAAAAAACAAATAAGTATTAAGATATGACAATAAGGGCTTCATAGTCTATGGAGCCCTTATTTCTTTGTTGTTTTTTTACTTACTATATGTTAGAATATTAATGTTAATAGAGTGTATAATTAATTGTTTAATAGCATTCAGGAGGTGTAATTATGCAAACTTTCTTTTCAGTATTATTACTTGTATCAGCCTTAGGAGTAATTATAACTGTCTTGCTACAAGAAGGAAGTCAAGGGGGTCTAGGAGCTAGTATGGGTGGCTCAAGTGCTCCAGATTCAATGTGGAGTAGAAGTGGAGGAAAAACTAAAGAAGTTATATTAAAAAGAGCTACTATGATAGCGGCAGCAATATTTATGGTATCAACTTTGGTTTTAGCAGCTAAATAACAAGGAGGAACAGTTTAATGAACATATTTTTAATTTCTGCGCCAATTATAGGGATATTGGCATTAATATTTGCTTTTTATAAAGCAGCTGGTATCAGTAAATTGGAACCAGGAAACGATCGTATGAAAGAAATAGCAAAGTATATTCAAGATGGGGCCATGGCTTTTTTATCAAGACAATATAGATCACTTGCTATCTTTGTAGCAGTTTTATTTGTTATATTGTGGTTAGTACCAAGTCTTGGATGGAAGGTAGCAGTTTGTTTTTTACTAGGAGCATTATTTTCAGGTATAGCAGGTTTTGTAGGAATGAGAGTTGCTACTAAAGCCAATGTAAGAACAGCTAATGCTGCAATGACAGGTGGAATAAATGATGCATTAAATGTAGCATTCTCAGGTGGAGCAGTTATGGGAATGTGTGTTGTGGGACTTGGGCTTTTAGGAGTTGGGCAATTATACATTATATTTAGAGAACCAGAAATTATCACAGGTTTCGCTCTTGGAGCATCATCCATAGCACTTTTTGCCAGAGTTGGTGGAGGAATCTATACTAAGGCGGCTGATGTTGGAGCAGACCTTGTAGGTAAAGTAGAAGCAGGTATACCAGAAGATGACCCTAGAAACCCAGCAGTTATTGCAGATAACGTAGGTGACAATGTTGGAGACGTAGCAGGTATGGGTGCTGATCTTTTTGAATCATATGTTGGTGCAATTATATCAGCTATTACACTGGGACTTATAGCATTTGGTGAAGAGGGAGCTATATTTGCTATAGCACTTTCGTCAATTGGAATAGTGGCTTCAATAATAGGTGTATTCTTTGTTAGAGGTGACGGTGATCCACAGAAATCACTTAATCGTGGTACACTTGTAAGTTCAGCAATTGTATTGATAGCAGGATTTTTCTTAAGTAATTATGTACTTAATTCATATAAGCCTTTTACAGCAATAGTAGCAGGACTTATAGTGGGACTTGTAATAGCAAAAATTACAGAATATTATACATCAGCAGATTACGCACCAGTTAAGAGAATAGCTAAAGAATCTGAAACTGGAGCATCTACAAATATAATAGGTGGTCTGTCAGTAGGTATGATAAGTACTGCAGGACCTATAATATTTATAGCTATTGGAATTATGGTTTCATATTTCTTTGCAGGTGGAGCAGAAAATGCAACTCATGGTCTATATGGTATATCTTTAGCAGCAGTTGGAATGCTTTCTACTGCCGGTATGACTATAGCAGTAGACGCTTATGGGCCAATTGCAGATAATGCAGGTGGAATAGCGGAGATGTGTGGTTTACCAGAAGAAGTAAGAGATATAACAGACACGCTTGACTCAGTTGGTAATACAACAGCAGCTATAGGTAAGGGATTTGCAATAGGATCAGCAGCACTTACTTCACTAGCACTTTTCTCTTCTTATACTCAAACAGTAGGACTTATATCAATTGACTTGACTAAGCCTTCAGTTATAGCAGGAGCTTTTATAGGTGGAATGCTACCATTCTTATTTGCGGCTATGACAATGGATGCCGTAGGTAAGGCAGCTTTTGCAATGATAGAAGAAGTAAGAAGACAATTTAGAGAAATGCCAGGTATAATGGAAGGTACACAAACTCCAGATTATGGAACTTGTGTAGATATAAGTACAAAATCCGCATTAAAAGAGATGATTATACCAGGAATACTGGCTGTGGTAGCACCAATAAGCATAGGACTATTATTAGGTGCTGAGGCACTAGGTGGACTTCTTGCAGGTGCACTTGTAACTGGAGTGCTTATGGCCATATTTATGTCTAACGCTGGTGGAGCTTGGGACAATGCTAAGAAGTATATAGAAGATGGACATCACGGTGGAAAAGGTAGTGAGGCTCATGTAGCTGCAGTTACTGGAGATACTGTAGGAGATCCATTTAAAGATACTTCAGGACCATCATTAAATATATTAATAAAATTAATGACTATTGTTTCACTTGTATTTGCAGGCGTATTTGGAAATGGAATATTATTTTAAATAAAAAAATCCCTCTTTAAAGAGGGATTTTTTATATTTAATTTTTGAAAATATATATAAATATAGATAATATAAAATCATGGATGTAAGATAAGTTCACATAGTATATAATGGATTTAGATAGGCTAGAATATAGCTGAATTATATAAGAATAATATAAAAGATATAGTATATCGAGATATCTTACATCTTTTACAACAAAATGGGTAAGAATATATATGATAAGAAAAAATATATATTTCAAGGAGGAAAATATGAGTATAAGAGAAAAAATAATAGAATTTATGTCAGATAAAGATTATAAGCCTATGTTAGCCCAAGAACTCTTAGTAAAGTTTGAAATTCCTATAGAATTTAAAAGAGAATTTTTAAATATATTAAAAGATTTAGAAAGAGAAGGTAGAATAATAAGATCTTCTAACGAAAGATATGGGAAAATAGATACAGATTACTTAGTAGTTGGTAAACTCCAAGGTCATGAAAGAGGATTTGGATTTGTCATGCCTGAAGACAAGGAAAGTCCAGATGTATATATATCGGCTGAAGCTATGAATGGTGCAATGCATGGAGATAAAGTAGTTGCAAATGTTATAAAAAGATCACAAGGAGGAAAGAGGCAGGAAGGAGAAATAATTAGGATATTGGAAAGGAAAAATAATTTTATTGTTGGTACCTATGAGGACAACAAAAACTTTGGTTTTTTAATTCCAGATAACCAGAAAATATTTCATGATATATTTATTCCTAAATCTCGTTCTAATGGAGCTAAAAACGGTCAAAAAGTTGTAGTAGAAGTAACCAAGTGGCCAGAAAGAAGGAGAAATCCAGAAGGGAAAATTTCAGAGATCTTAGGCTATCCAAATGAAATAGGTACCGATGTCCTATCCATTATTAGACAATTTGAACTACCTGAAGAATTTCCAGAAAAAGTAAAGAGATCTGCTGAAAATATTGAAGAGTATGTATCCCAAGATGAAATTATAAATAGAGTAGATTTAAGAGACTTAAAGACATTTACTATAGATGGAGCAGATGCTAAAGACCTAGATGATGCTATTTCCATAGAAAAACTAGAAAATGGAAACTATAGCTTAGGTGTTCACATAGCAGATGTGGCACACTATGTAAAGGAAAATTCGCCATTGGATAAGGAAGCTTATAGAAGAGGAAATTCAGTTTATCTAGTAGATAGAGTAATACCAATGCTTCCTAGAGAGTTATCAAATGGTATTTGTTCACTAAATCCTAATTTAGATAGACTGTGTCTTTCAGTTACAATGGAAATAAATAAACAAGGCAAGGTACTCTCTCATAATATAGAGGAGACAGTTATAAATTCCAAGAAAAGACTTGTATATGAAGATGTTTCAGACTATTTAGAGGATAAAGATCCTGAGGCAATAGAAAAATTAGATGGTATCTTAGAAGAGCTAGATCTAATGGAAGAATTGATGAGTATATTGAAAAAGAAAAGAGAAGCTAGAGGAAGTATAGACTTTAACTTTCCAGAAACACAGATAATATTAGATGATAGAGGCAAGCCAGTGGAAATTAAAAAAGCTGATAGAAGAATTGCCAATAGGATGATAGAAGAATTTATGCTTATAACAAATGAAACAGTAGCAGAACAATTTTTCTGGGCAGATGTTCCCTTCCTCTATAGGATTCATGAAGAGCCATCACAAGAGAGGATGGACACCTTTAGTAAGTTTATATATAACTTAGGATATAAATTAAAGGGCAAAGAGATACATCCAAAAGATCTTCAAATCTTAACTGAAGAGATAGAGGGTAAAAAAGAAGAGTTAGTTATATCTACAATGATGCTTAGATCACTTAAAAAAGCTAAATATAGTATGGAGCAAAATATACACTTTGGACTTGCGGCAGAATACTATTCTCATTTCACAGCTCCAATAAGAAGATATCCTGATTTGATGATTCATAGAATAATAAAAGATTTTATAAAGGGAAACTTAAATAATCATAAGCAGAACTCATTAAAAAATAATTTGCCTGAAATAGCAGAGCACACTTCATTTACAGAAAGAATAGCAGAAGAAGCAGAAAGAGAAGTACAAGACCTAAAGATGACAGAGTATATGAGTGAGAGAATTGGTGAAGAATATGAAGGAATCATATCATCACTTACAAACTTTGGTATATTTGTACAACTTGAAAATACTATTGAAGGCTTGGTTCCATTTAGCCAAATGATAGATGACTATTATCAATTTGATGAAGAGAACTTACAAATTATAGGAGAAAGAACTAAAAGAACTTATAATTTAGGAGATAAAGTTAAGATTGAAGTGGTTGGAGCAGATATAGCTAGAAGAAATATTGATTTCCAACTTATTTAAGAATAAAATGTTAGAATAGAAGGTGAAAATATGAAAGATAGTGGAATAAAAATTGTAGCAAGTAATAGAAAAGCCAGACATGAGTTTTTTATAGAAGATAGTTTAGAAGTTGGTATAGCCTTAAAAGGAACTGAGGTTAAATCCATAAGGCAAGGAAAACTAAATCTAAAGGAAAGTTATGCTAGTATTGATAATGATGAGGTCTTTATAAATAATATGCACATAAGTCCCTATGACCATGGTAATATTCAAAATGTAGATCCTATTAGAAAGAGAAAGTTACTTCTCCATAAAAGAGAAATAAGAAAGTTGAAACAAGAAACTACTGTTAAAGGATTGACACTTGTTCCATTAAAAGTTTATTTTAAAAATGGCAGAGTTAAAATGGAACTTGCAACAGCTAGGGGTAAAAAACTATATGATAAAAGGCATGATATAGCAAAGAAAGATGCAGAAAGAAGAATGAGACAGCACACAAGTGAAAAATATATATAAATAAGCACATAATATATACTCTCCTAAATCAGATTAAAAATTTGATACAAGGAGAGTATTTTTTCTTTTTATTAGATTTTATCTTTAAATAGAGGAGAGAATATACTTTAAAAAGCTTATATGTATAAACTATACAAAAAAACATAAAAAACACTATGAAAACAAGGGGCATTTTGTGTTTATTTTTCATTTGATTCATAGCCATTTAGGAGTATACTTAAAGTAGTAAGACAAGTTAGAATATTACAACAATATATATAGGAGTGATTCTATGGAGCTAGATAAAGAACCAATTTTAAGGATGAAATCGATTTCAAAATATTTTGGAACATTTGCTGCCAATGAATCCGTAAATATGGAAGTGATGAAGGGAGAAATCCATTCATTGCTTGGAGAAAATGGTGCTGGGAAATCTACACTTATGAATGTTTTATATGGATTATATAAGCCAGAAAAAGGTGAGATAATATTCGAAGGTAAAAAGCTCAACTTAAATTCTACAAAGGATGCTATAGAAGCTGGAATAGGAATGATACATCAACATTTTATGTTAATACCAGTCCATACTGTCTTAGAAAACATAATTATGGGCATGGGCAAGGAAAAAGGATTTGTAATAGATGAAGAAAAACTTAAAAAAGAAATAAGTGATATTGCAAATCAATATGGAATGCAGATAAAACTTGATGCTAAAGTATCAGACCTATCAGTTGGAGAGCAACAAAGAGTAGAAATAGTTAAGGCGCTTTACAGAGGAGCTAAGCTATTGATAATGGATGAACCTACAGCTGTTTTAACTCCTCAAGAAACAGAAGATTTATTTGTAACTTTAAAAAACATGGCAGAGGAAGGAATGTCAATAATACTTATAACACATAAATTAAAAGAAGTAATGTCTGTTTGCAATAGAGTAACAGTATTAAGGGATGGTAGGGTTACTGAAAATATAAATATATCAGAAACTGATGAACTTAGTCTTACTAAAGCTATGATAGGTAGAGAATTAGTAGCAATTACCAGAGGTGGAAGGTGTGATCCAGGTGAAGCTATTCTGGAGTTAAAAGACGTCTCCTACATTGAGGAAAATGGTAGTAAGGTTTTAAACAATATAAATATAAATGTTTGCCAAGGAGAAATATTAGGAATAGCTGGGGTAGATGGAAATGGACAAAGAGAACTATCAGAAGTTATAACTGGGCTTATGCATCCAAGCTCAGGAACTATAAAGATAAATGGAGAAGAGATTAATAAAAAAAGTATATTTGAGATAATTGAGATGGGGGTAGGATATATACCAGAGGATAGGCATAAAAGAGGACTTATATTAGATTTTAGTGTAAGTGAAAATTTGATTTTAAAAACATATAATAAAAAACCATATAAGAAAAAATTATTTTTTAATTTTCCTCAAATTGCTAATTATAGTGATGATTTAATAGATCAATACTATATTAAAACAACTAGTAAAAATGCTTTAGCGAGAAAGCTATCTGGAGGAAATCAACAAAAAATAGTTGTAGCAAGAGAAGTATTTAAACTGCCAAAACTTCTTATAGCAGTACAACCAACTAGAGGAGTGGATATAGGAGCTGCTGAATTTATTCATAAAAAAATCCTAAAAGCTAAAGAAGAAGGTGCAGCAATTCTTTTAATATCTACAGAACTATCTGAGATCAACCTTTTATCAGACAGAATAGCTGTAATCTATAAGGGCGAAATAGTGGGAGAAGTTAAACATGAGGACTTTGAAGAAAATACTATTGGCCTTATGATGGCTGGAATTACGGAGGATGAAGCTATATAAGATTTAACAAAAAAATTGATAGGGTGATGATAATTGGATAACTTAAATAAGAGTAAAATTTTAAGTTTTGCAGTTCCAGTAATAGCTGTTTTTCTTGCTTTAACAGTTGGGAGTATATTACTTGTGTTTGTTAAGGTAAATCCCTTGCTTGCATACAGGTACTTAATACTTGGTAATTTTACTAATATATATAATATAGGTGAAATTTTCGTAAAGGCTACTCCCATTATACTTACAGGACTTGCATTTACTTTTGCATTTAAAACTGGATTGTTTAATATAGGTGGAGAAGGTCAAATGTTTGCAGGAGCTATAGCTGCAGTATATGTAGGCCTTAAAACAGGCCATATGAGCCCCTTTATAACTATAACACTTTGTTTTCTAGCAGCCCTAGTAGCAGGTGCCATATGGGGAATTATACCAGGTTTACTTAAAGCAAAATTTGGTTCTAGTGAAATAATAGTTACCATAATGTTTAACTATATAGGATTATATCTTGTGAGTTATGTTGTAGATGGTCCCTTGAGAGAGTCAAGTGGATTTTATCCACAAACAGATATGATTGGTAAAAATGCATTTTTACCATATTTTCTACCCGGAACAAGACTTCATATAGGTTTTATTATTGCCATAGTGCTTTCAATATTGACATATATAATTCTAAAGAAAACGCCATTTGGATACAAATTAAGAGCCGTAGGTCACAATCCTCATGGGGCAGAATATGCGGGAATAAGTATAAAAAAGAGTATAATATTATCCATGGCTATAAGTGGAGCCTTGGCTGGAGTAGCAGGCTTTACTGAAATTGGTGGAATACACCATAGACTTTTAGATAATTTTTCTGTAGGAGTTGGATTTGATGGTATAGCTGCAGCCCTTTTAGGAGGAGCGCAACCTATAGCTGTTATACTATCATCCGTACTTCTTGGTATGCTAAAGACAGGTGCCAATGCAATGCAAAGAGGTGTTGGAGTACCTGCTAATATTGTAAACATAATTCAAGCTTTGATTATACTATTTGTATTAGCTGGAAATATGTTAAAACCAAAAATAGAAACAATCTTAGAGCGTAAGAAAGGAGGGCTAACGAAATGAGTGATCTACTGAATATCACATTTTTAATAGCACTTTTATCTGCCGCTTTAAGGCTTTCAGTTCCAATATTACTTGCTGCATTGGGAGGTATGTTTTCAGAAAAATCAGGGATAGTAAATATTGGTTTAGAAGGAATGATGTTAGTAGGTGCCTTTTCAGGAGTTGTAGGTTCATATTTCTTTGGTAACGAATGGTATGGAGTTTTAGCAGCTATTATAAGTGGAATATTAATAGCCTTAATATTTTCAGTTGCTACAGTAAATATAAAGATAAATCAGATAGTTAGTGGAGTTGCTATAAACTTACTTGCAGTTGGAATTACTAGCTTCTTATACCGAGCCTTATTTGGTATAACTACTAATCCAATAACAGTAAAAGCCTTTGAAACTTTTAATATACCTATACTATCAAAGATACCTATTATAGGAGATATATTCTTCAAGCAGACAGTACTAGTTTATTTAGCTTTTCTTTTGGTTCCAATAGCATCATTTGTTTTATATAAGACATCTTGGGGACTCAGTATTAGAACAGTTGGAGAACATCCAATGGCAGCAGACACTGTGGGAATACCAGTCAATAAGGTAAGAACAATATGTGTGCTTCTAAGTGGAGTACTAGCATCATTAGGGGGAGCTTTTTTATCCCTAGGTCAATTCAACATGTTTGTAGACAATATGGTTACAGGAAGGGGGTTTATAGCAGTAGCAGCTGTAATCTTTGGTAAGTGGAGTCCAAAGGGAATTTTAATAGCTTCTCTTATATTTGGTCTTGCGGATGCCTTACAGATAAGACTACAAATTGCAGAAATAGGAATACCATATCAATTTTTATTAATGTTCCCATATCTACTAACAGTAATTGCTGTTACAGGTAAAAGAGGTAGGTCAGTATCACCTAGGGCATTAGGAACACCTTATGAAAAGTAATCTGTAATCATAGAAAATTAAAGGAGGAGTAGAAAATGATTAAGAAAAAGAAATTTATATCATTGCTTATAGTTACCATACTTATCATGTCTCTTGTGGCAGGATGTACAACTGATGCACCTACAGAGCCAGAAACTCCAGATCCAGAAACAGAAGTGGATGATGAAACAGAAACTGATACAGGAAGTGAAGAAGATCTAAAGATAGTTTTATTACTACCAGGACCTATAAATGACCAAGGTTGGAACGCAACTGCTTATGAAGGTTTACAGTTAGTTGAAAAAGATTTAGGTGTAAAAATGGAATATTTAGAAAGCGTACAACAAGCAGATTTTGAAGCAGTATTTACAGATTATGGTGAAAAAGGCTATGACTTAGTATTTGCACATGGAACTCAATTTTATGATGCAGCTATAGCAGTAGCACCAAATTATGAAGATACATTTTATATGGTAATAAATAGTGAAGAAGGTCAAGAACCAAATGTTGGAGGTATTGGAGTTAGAGAATGGGAAGGTGGATATGTAGCAGGAGCCCTAGCAGCTATGCACACAGAAGCTAAACAGATGGGAGCTATAGGATCATTTCCATTCCCAGTAATAGCAGGAACACTAGATGCCTTTGAAGCGGCAGCTCAAGAATACGATCCAGAAATTAAAGTTACAAAAACTTATGTTAACTCATGGGAAGATATACAAAAGGGTAAGGAAACTGCACTAGCTATGATAGAATCAGGATCAGATCTTATATTCTGTTCAGCTAACCAAGTTGGATTAGGATCCATAGATGCAGCAAAATCTAAAGGGGTAAAGGCTATTGGATATATTTCTCCACAAAATGATGTTGCGCCAGAAACTGTTATATCAAGTGTAACTTATAATACACCTGGACTATTTAAGTCTTCAGTACAACAACTTATAGATGGTGAACTTGCTCCAGAAGGAAAATCTCTTGGTTGGGCAGACGATGTACTAGATATGCAATGGGGAGATCAAGCTACAGATGAAAACAAGGAATATGTAGAAGGAGTAATAGAAAGACTTAGAAATGGAGAAATAGAAAATCCATATAAAGGTGAATAATTTAAAGAAATATTGATTAGATTTTATAGTTAAAATTGAAATATAGCTATGGTAGGCATATGCCTACCATAGCTATATTTTTGTTCATTAAAGTTTAAATCTTTATACATATAATATTGGGTATATATAGATATAGATTAAGAAGCATAATATAAAAAATTACTATCAAATATTAATAGAGGAGATAAAAAAATGGATAAGAATGAGATAGGTTGGAAGTTAGATAATAGCTATTTAAAGCTTCCTTCAAAATTTTATAGGGAGATAGATCTAAATCCAACAAGTCAAGCAGAACTAGTACTTTTAAATAAGTCATTGGCAGAATCAATAGGCTTAAAAGCAGAAAATTTAAAGAGCAAAGAGGCTGTTGAGATTCTTTCCGGCAATAGATTGCCTAAAGGTGGAATTGCTCTTGCACAAGCCTATGCAGGCCATCAGTTCGGAAATTTCACCATGTTAGGAGACGGCAGAGCCATGCTTATTGGAGAGCAAATCACTCCAGATGGCAATAGGCTAGATATACAACTAAAGGGCTCAGGAAGGACGCCCTACTCTCGTGGTGGCGATGGCAGAGCCTCTCTTCGTGCAATGTTAAGAGAATACCTTATTAGTGAAGCAATCTATAATTTAGGTATAGCGAGTACCAGAGGTTTAGCCGTTACTTTAACAGGAGATAAGATAATAAGGGAAAGTAGATTAGATGGAGCTGTCTTAACAAGGATAGCAAGGAGTCACATAAGGGTGGGAACATTTGAATACGCAGTCAGATATGGGAAGAAGGAAGATATTAAAGCTCTTGCAGATTATACTATTGATCGTCATTATGAAAAGTTAAGGTCAGAAGAAAATCCCTATTTAGGATTGCTAAAAAAAGTGATAGAAGTTCAAGCCCTCTTGATCTCTAAGTGGCAACAAGTAGCTTTTATTCATGGAGTAATGAATACTGATAATATGACTATAAGTGGAGAGACTATTGATTATGGACCTTGTGCTTTTATGGATAGATATGATCCAAAAACAGTTTTTTCTTCTATAGATAGAAATGGTCGATATTCCTATGGAAATCAAGATAAAATAGGTGAATGGAATCTTGCAAGATTTGCTGAGACACTCTTACCACTTATCCATGAGGATACTAAAGAGGCTATTAAACTAGCAGAAGGGGCTCTTGGAGATTATAGAAATTTATATAATAAATACTGGCTAGATGGCATGAGAGATAAGCTTGGAATATTTAATAGGGAATCAGAAGATAGGATACTTGCAAAAGAACTCTTGGATATGATGGAAAAGTATAAAAGTGACTATACAAATACATTTATAGCTTTAACTTTTCATGATTTGAGAGAAAAACAACTATTTGAAAGTGATGACTTTAAAGCTTGGAAGGATAAATGGGAAAATAGATTGAAGAGGCAAGAACAATCAAAAGAAGAGGCTAAAGAGCTTATGAAAAAAGTTAATCCAGCTGTAATAGCTAGAAATAATTTAGTAGAAGAAGCTTTAGATGCTGTTGAAAAGAAGGATAACTATGATTTGCTTTATAAACTTTTAGACCTTGTATCTAGACCATATGACCATGGTAATATAGAGAAAAAATATAGGGAAACTCCAGAAATACCTTCAATAGCTTATAAAACATATTGTGGGACCTAGTAGAGGATTCACTTTAGATAAAGACAATGAGCACATCAGCTGATGTGCTCATTGTCTTTATCTATTATAGATCTTTAAGTTCTTCTTCTACTCTGTTGAGCCTATCTTTAAGAATCTCTCTTTCTTCATCTAGTAAATCCTTATGGGATTTGCTAGTACTTGATTCGTAACCAAGATCTCTTGCCATAGGTCCTGTACCATCTCTTCTGCCTAATCTATTGGCTCTTCCTCCTCCTACTCCACGTACTCCTCGGCCATAACCTACTCCAATTCTTGGAGCAGCATAGGCATCATTACAAACACCAAATCCTCTACCAGTTAGAGGGCCTCTTCCTACTGGTCCAGTTCCGTCTCTTCTAGTCATTTTAAATTACCTCCTTAAAGTTCTCTTTTATGTCTTATGTATATATTATAGGATAGTTATGGTCATATGTCAATAACTCTTTAAAATAATTTTAAAAACTTTTTAATATAATAGTGAATAAAGATTTTTAGGGTATAAATAAATTGGGTGAATAATATGAAAAAAATATTAATTTTAATCATAATGTCAGTGCTTCTTTTGAGCTCTTGTACAACATATAAGATTGAGATACCAAATAATACTGGAGAATCTTTAGAAGATAAAAATGCTAAGGATTTAAAGAAAGAAGAAAGGGCTAATAAAGAGGATGGAGATAAAGAAGGAGAAGAAAAAGAAGAAGATATAGATAAAGAAAGTATAGAAGTCAGTGACAAGTTAGTAGAGATGGAAAATGAAATGGTAGATCTAGTAAATAAAGAAAGAGAAGAAAATAATTTAAATAAGTTGGAATTAGATGAAGAACTTAGAAATGTTGCTAGAATAAAGTCTAAAGATATAGCAGAAAACAATTATTTTGACCATACTTCACCAAGCTATGGAAGTCCATTTGAGATGATGGAGAGATTTGGAATAGATTTTTTTCAAGCAGCTGAAAATTTAGCAGGGCATCAATCTGTCAAACAAGCTCATGAAGGATTAATGGATTCCAAAGGACACAGAGAAAATATATTAAGATCGGGGCTTACTCATATAGGCATAGGAATTGCAAAGGATGATGAATATAAATTTATATTTACACAGATGTTTATAGCTAGATAATATATTTGAAAGAAAATTCAGCTCTATTTGACAATAGCAGCTAATCTTGCTATAATAGAGAGTAGAAACTTTTGCAGTTTTCTATATTTGGGGGCGCACTGGTTTCGACGGGGATATGGAATCAAGAGTAGCGAGTCGTTGTCGCCGATCAACGTAAAAAGTGGCACAAACAATAATTGACAACAATAATTACGCATTTGCAGCTTAGATAAAGCTGTCGTTCTACCTCAGTAGCCCACGGCTAGGGATAGAACGTCAATCTAGTGGGGAACCGAGCCTTGGAAAGCTTTGACCTTGGAACGGAACTTATGAAGCTACTAAAGCTGGAATTCTGTCAGTAGAAGTCCAGTGGAGGGAATGTTAAAGTACTGACTGTACTCGGAGAATCTTTTGTGGAAGTGTTCTCGGACGTGGGTTCGATTCCCACCGCCTCCACCATACATAAGACGATAAAAGCACTAGCTGATTAAATCAGCTAGTGCTTTTATAATTCCATAAATCCTCTATAAAATTTTAGGTGATAAACTTGTTATTGCTAGCCTCTAAGATTATAATAGAGATAGAAAATGTATTAAGAGACCTTCCATAATAAAATATGGAAAATTTTTTAAAGAACAGTAGGACTAGTAAAGGAATAAGGTGAATATTAAATTGGAGAATATTTCCATAGCAGATATAGATATTGAGCTAATAAAAAAGAATATAAAAAATATACATCTATCTGTCCATTCACCTAATGGTAGAGTTAGACTTGCTGTTCCAGAGAAGATGGATAGAGAAGCTATTAGTATATTTCTTGTTTCAAAACTTTCATGGATAAAAAAACAACAGGCTAAATTTCTTGTTCAGGAAAGAGAAGCTCCTAGAGAATTTTTATCTGGAGAAAGCCATTATTTTCTAGGTGATAGGTATCTATTAAATTTAGTAGAAACTAGAGGAAAACAAGGTGTAGAGATAAAGAATAAAAAAGAAATAAACCTACATGCCAGGAAAGATAGCACAAAAGATAAACGAGAAAAAATTATGATAGAGTGGTACAGATCAGAACTTAAAGATATTATTCCAGAATATATAAAAAAATGGGAAGCAATGATGAATGTAAAGGTTGAAGAATTTGGAGTTAAGAGGATGAAAACAAGATGGGGAACTTGTAATGTTGTGGCTAAGAGGATTTGGATAAATTTAGAATTGGCTAAAAAGAACCCAAGGTGCTTGGAATATATTGTTGTTCATGAAATGGTACACTTGCTTGAAAGAAATCATAATCATGTCTTTAAGGCCTATATGGATAAATTTCTTCCTAACTGGAGAAGTATTAAAGCTGAGCTAAATGGAATGATATATAATAAATAATATCTACTTTCAATCTTTATTAAACAAATTATCCATAGGTTAGGATTTTTTTTATATTTAATGTATAATAGTTAATTGTATACAATTAAAGATATAGCTAGAGGAGTTATATAATTACAGATCAATAAAAATTATAGAGGAGGAATAAATTGAGATTTATTTCATGGAATATTGATTCATTAAATGCAGCCCTAACAAGTGATTCAAATAGGGCGGTGCTTTCACGAGAAGTAATTGATACAATTATTAAAAAAGATGCAGATGTAATAGCTTTACAAGAAACTAAATTACCATCTAAAGGTCCAAGCAAAAAGCATATGGAGCATTTAGCAGAGTATTTTAAGGGATACTCCTATGTATGGAGAAGTTCTCAAGAACCAGCTAGAAAAGGCTATGCAGGAACTATGTTCCTATATAAAGACAAGTATTCTCCAGAAGTTTCCTATCCAGAAATACAAGCTCCAGATACTATGGACTTAGAAGGTAGAATTATTACCTTAGATTTTGGGAAGTTTTATCTTACACAGGTCTATACTCCTAATGCAGGAGAAGGATTAAACAGATTGAAAGAAAGACAAGTCTGGGATGAAAAATATGCTGACTATCTTCAGGCTTTAGATAAAGAAAAGCCAGTCTTAGCTACAGGAGATTATAATGTAGCTCATAGAGAGATAGACTTAGCTAATCCACAAAGTAATCGTGGAACAGCGGGCTTTACAGATGAAGAGCGGGAGGGCTTTACAAACTTGCTAGATAGAGGTTTTACAGATACATTTAGATATATCCATGGTGATGTGACAGGAGTATACTCCTGGTGGGCACAAAGAGCAAAAACAAGTAAAATCAACAACTCAGGTTGGAGGATTGACTATTGGTTAGTTAGTGATAGATTGGCTGATAAGGTTCTAGAATCTAAAATGATAGATTCAGGTCCAAGACAAGATCATACTCCATTATTATTGGAAATAGATTTACATCTATAAAGTTTAAACCCCTTGAGATCAAGGGGTTTAAACTTTATAAAATTATTCAGAATCATATATAAGTTCATTCTTATTATCTTTTATCAAAAATATCTTTGCTATTTCTTCATCAATAAAGTTTTCAATATTTTTATTTATATTTATTTTAGCACTAATACTACAATTTGAACTTAGTTCTCTTGGAACCGGCATAAGCTCACAAGTAATATTTTCCTTTTTACATTTCCTTTGAAATTTAATAGCTCCTGAGTGTGTAAAAAATAAAATCATATATTCCATATCTATTTTCTAGCCTCCAAGAGGAATAGCTCCTTATCTTTTTTGATTGAAACTGAGTAGCCTTTGTTATTTAAAAATCTTTTTACATTTTCTTTTGCTGTGTTATTATCAACTACTATATCTGCCCCTTGAGGATTTTTATCCAATTCTTTTTTAGTCATTAAGACTGGTTGGGGACAGGCCATACCAGATGTATCTATTTTATTCATCCTTGATCTCCTCCTAATTATATTGGTCTTTAATTAAACTCTCTGAATTAACATAGGAAATAATTATTAAAAACAAAAAACATATTAAAGATGCTATTTTACCATTGAAGCTTGGGCCAGCAGGACTTGAAGCTAATCCAAAGTTATGACAAATAGCAGCTCCTACAATCATTCCC
Source organism: uncultured Tissierella sp. (assembly GCA_964489715.1). GTDB lineage: Bacteria > Bacillota > Clostridia > Tissierellales > Tissierellaceae > Tissierella_A. Next base: position 33,129 of record CAZBAK010000013.1, read on the forward strand.
ATTACAGCTATTACTGAATCTGTATTTCCTTCTCCTGATAATATTAATTGCCTTAGGGGACAGCCGCCGATTAAAACCGAAGCCCAACCAACTATTGCCATACCTAAGAAATTCCATAAACCATCTGTATGTGCTATAGGTTGATCCCCAAAGCCTAGATTAAATTGTCCTAAAATTATGTTACCTATAAAACTAGATACTAGTATAGCTATAAATCCTAGTAAAAGATGCTTATCATTAAAGAGCATTACATCTCTAGTACCACCAACCATACACATTCTAGTCTTCTGAGAAATTGCACCTACTATTAAACCTGCTAAGAGAGATACAAGTATTGGTGCAGTCATTGAACCTGGTCCCTCTTGGCTAAAAAATATAAAAGCTGGTCCAAGTAAAAGAAGTATTAAAAAACCAATATTCATTGCTGGAAATATGTACCCATCGATTTTAGGCATTTTATAGTTTCTTTTTAAATTAAAGCCTTTATTCAAGAAGAAAACTCCCACTACAATACCAAGAATAAATCCTAGGATTCCTACTATAGCATTTAAGTCTCCTCCTCCAAGTCTTAAGACCATCCTTAAAGGACAACCTAAAAACATTAGGGCTCCTATCATTACAACTATTCCCATTATAAATCTAATAAAAGGGGAAGAGCCACCTCTAGACTCAAATTCCTTGTTTTTTAAGGACAGTAGAAATGCTCCCAGTACAAGTCCTATTATTTCAGGCCTTATATATTGGACTACTGCTGCTCTATGTAAGCCAATTCCACCTGAGATATCCCTGAGAAAACAAGCTATACAAAAACCCATATTTGCTGGATTTCCTAGATAAACTAGTACTACTGATACTATTCCTATTAAAGCTCCTGCAAAAATAATTCCTTTTTTACCCTTCATAAAATAAGCCTCCCTATATAAAATGTGTTCATGAATATTCTAGCAAGACTGGTATAGTATTTAAAATAGAGAATATTTATAAGGAATTAATCCATATTAATAAAATCTATAGTCATTGTATAGGTTCAATTAAAGGGATAGAATTATATTAAATCTTAATAGAAAGAGGTAATTCTATGAAATATGTTTATTTGGACAATGGAGCGACTTCCTATCCTAAACCAATGGAGGTGGCGGAAAGTGTATGTGATTATATTAGGAATATAGGCAGCAATGTAGGTAGAGGTGCCTATACTAGTTCATATGTAGCAGAAAATATTGTATATGAAACTCGAGAGCTTATTTGCCAATTATTTAACTTTAAAAAACCTGAAAATGTTATATTTACCAAAAATATAACTGAGAGTTTAAATGTTTTGATTAAAGGCTTATTAAAAGAAGGAGATCATGTTATAGTTTCTTCTATGGAACACAATGCGGTTATGAGGCCCTTAAATTCATTAAAGGATAAAATAGAATATAGTAGAGTCTCCTGCAATGAATTAGGAGAGTTAAATATAGAAGAGTTTATTAAATCAATTAAAACAAATACTAAAGCTGTAATAATGACCCATGCCTCCAATGTATCGGGTACAATTTTAGATTTAGAAAAAGTAGGAAAAATCTGTAGGGAAAAAGATATATACTTTATTATAGATAGTGCCCAAACAGCTGGATTTTTAGATATAGATTTTGAAAGATTAAATGCTGATGCAATTGGATTTACAGGGCATAAGAGTTTATTAGGCCCTCAAGGAATAGGTGGATTTATACTTAATGATAAATTAGTAGCAAGAGTGGATACTTTACTCCAAGGTGGAACAGGCAGTCTTTCTGACAATGAAATACAACCTGATTATATGCCAGATAAATTTGAAGCTGGCACTTTAAATATTCCAGGGATTTATGGTTTAAATGCATCTTTAAAATATTTGTCTCAGTATGGAATAAAAAATATTAGAGAAAAAGAGATATTACTTATGGATCAATTTTTAAAAGGATTATTAGAAATAGATAATATAAAACTTCTTGGACCAAATACCTCTAGTAAGAGAACGGGAGTATTTTCCATTGACTTTATTAACTGTGACAATGGACTTGTTGCTCATGAGTTAAACAGTGTGTATGGGATAATGACTAGAAGCGGACTACATTGTTCTCCATCAGCACATAAAACTCTAGGAACTTTTCCCAGAGGAACTGTAAGATTTTCTATAAGTCACTACACTAGTCAGGAAGAAATTGAGTATACACTGGATGCTATAAGAGATATAGTAAAAAATAATTAAAACAGCGGAAAGATATTAAAAAATATTTATATTTAAATAGCTTCAAGCCTAAATATCTTAGCTGAAGCTATTTTTCCTGTGCCAGCAGGAGCATGTATAGGAGCAAAAGTTTGACAACTACTTTATATCAATGATACAATTTTAAGGATGTGATAGATAGAAAATTAGATACTAGAGGTGATCTGTAATGAGAAAAATTCCAATAGAATATGCAAAAGAAGGAGATATACTAGGAAGAAACCTGTATAATAACTTGGGAAGTATGCTTATAAGAGAAGGGGTAAGACTCAATAAAAACACTATCAAAAAATTAAAAAACATTGGTTTCTTTAGCATATATATAAAAGATAAGTATACTGAAGAAATAATTGAAGAAGTTATAAAGCCTGAAACTATGAATAGGATTCACAATCTTCAAGCAAGTTTAAAAAATATTATTATAGATTTTAATCGCTCTGGAAAAGCCAATCAAAAAGAAGTATATACTAATGTTAAGGGTATAAAAGAAATTATTAATGAAATCATCAATGATGTAATATTTAGCAAAAATATTCTTGAGCATCTCATAAATATTTCTATTTATGATGATTATACAATGAATCATAGTTTAAATGTAATGATGTTATCTACTGTAATAGCAAGAGATAAAAATTTTAATATGAAGGAAATAAAAAAACTAGCTTTAGGATGTATATTTCATGATATTGGAAAAACCTTTATCCCAATAGAAATAATCAATAAACCAGACAAATTAACAGATGAAGAATTTGAAATTGTAAAGAGTCATTCAGAAAAAGGGTATGAGTTTTTAAAAAATTATACAAATCTACCATTGACTTCAATTAATATTGCTTTATGCCACCATGAAAGAGAAGATGGTTCAGGCTATCCAAGAGGATTAAAGGGAAAAGAAATTCATCTCTTTAGCAAAATAGCTTCAATATGTGATGTATTTGATGCTTTAACATCAGATAGACCATATAGGAGGGCTACTCCTGTCAATGAGGCTATGGAATATTTATTCGCAGCTGGAGGAGATGAATTTAGTGTAGAAACAATAAAAATATTTGCAGAATCAATAAATGTCTTTCCAAAAGATACTCTAGTACGTCTAAGCGATGGACGAGAAGGTATTATATATGAAGCTAACAATCAGATTCACTCAAGGCCTAAAATAAAAGTTTACGGTCAAGAAAATATGGAAGTAAGCCCCTATATAATCGACTTAATGGATACTAATAATATAGTTATAGATAAAGTTTTATATGAGTTTTCTTTCAGCAAAGGAAAAAGTAAAGATTTGATATCTTAAACTATATAAATAAAATATTAAAATAACTTAAACCTCTTGAATTCAAGGAGTTTTTTTTATGGAAATAGAAATATATTAAACAATGTACTTACTTTAATATACTAACTATGTTATAATAAATATAGGTGGTGAATTGTATGGAAAAATATAATTTATGTCCCAAATTTGAAGATGCTTTTGAGTTATTAGGGAAGAGATGGACTGGATTGATTATAAGAACCCTACTAAATGGACAAAAACGTTTCTCTGATATATCTGCGGCTATACCAAATATGAGTGCAAGGATGTTGACGGAAAGATTTAAAGAATTAGAAAATCATGGAATAGTATCACGTACAGTTTATCCAGAAACTCCAGTAAGAATCGAATATGAACTTACAGAAAAAGGGAAGGACCTGAGTACTGTAATGGATGAAATTCAAAAATGGGCTGAAAAATGGATATAATAATTAAATAAAGAATTAAAATCCTCTATAAAAATATAGAGGATTTTTTTGAGAAAAATCTTGACATATAAAAACAAATATGCAATAATATAAACATACTAAGTAACTAAAAGTAACTGAGTGTTAAAAAACAATCAAATATAAAATAATTATTTATATGGAGGTAAAAATATGTTAAGAAAATTAGACAATAAAAATATGGGTAGATCTGATTTAGGCTGGCTTCAAAGTATTTTTCACTTTTCTTTTGCAGACTATCATAATCCAGATAATATGAATTTTGGAGTTTTAAGAGTAATAAATGATGATTTAGTTAAAGCTAATACAGGATTTGAGTTGCATCCTCATAGAGATATGGAGATAATATCATATGTTGTAGATGGAGAACTTAATCATGGAGATACTATGGGAAATAAAAATACTA
>CAZBAK010000014.1:0-37160 GCA_964489715.1 uncultured Tissierella sp.
TCTGCAGCATGCCTTGAAGTATTTGAGTTTTCAGCCCTAAAAGTAGGACCAAAAGTATAAACATTTTTAAAAGCAAGTGCATAAGCTTCAGCTTCTAGTTGACCACTTACAGTTAAAAAAGTAGACTTGCCAAAGAAATCCTCCTTATAGTTTACATTTCCTTTATCATCTAAGGGAGTATCTTTGCAATCTAAGGTAGTAACTCTAAACATTTCTCCTGCACCTTCTGCATCACTTGAAGTTATTATAGGAGGATTTACAAATATAAAATTTCTCTCTTGGAAAAATTTATGAATTGCATAAGAGGCAATAGATCTAACTCTAAATATAGCACTAAAGGTATTACTTCTAGGCCTTAAATGAGCTATGCTTCTTAAATATTCCATAGTATGTTTCTTTTTCTGTAGTGGGTAATCACTAGTTGATAGTCCTTCTATTTCAAGCTTTGTAGCTTGAATTTCAAAAGCTTGTTTGGCTTTTGGAGTAGCTTTTAATACTCCTCTTACTTTTATTGCACTACTTAAATGAAGCTTTTCTATTTCAGTAAAATTTTCTAATTCATCAGAATATACTATTTGGATACCTTTAAAGAAGCTCCCATCATTTAATTCAATAAATCCAAAATTCTTTAAAGCTCTTATATTTCTTATCCAACCATCTAGCTGGATTTCTTTTTCCATATATTTTTCACTATTTTTATAAATTTCTTTAACAGATATTGTCATAAGTTACCTCCATAGTATTAATAATATTTAAAATCACTTAAAACTCAGGATTTTACTCCTTATCTAAATATAGTTTTTCTAATCTTGATTTTATTTGTTTTTCATATCCATTTTCAGTAGGATTATAGTATTTTTTATCTATATATTCTTTAGGAAGATAGGCTTGCTTAACAAAAGAATCTTTATAATCGTGAGGATATTTATAACCCTTACCATGTTCTAATTCCTTTGCTCCTCCATAGTGGCTGTCTTTTAAATGACTAGGCACTTCTCCAACTCTCTCATTTTTAATATCTTCTAAAGCTTTATTTATTGCCAGATAGGCACTATTGGATTTTGGTGCACTAGCAACATATATTGTAGCTTGAGAAAGTATTAACTTCGCTTCAGGCATACCTATATTTCTAACGGCTTCAAATGCTGCGTTAGCTATTATTAATGCATTTGGATCTGCATTTCCAACATCTTCAGAGGCTGCTATTATGATTCTTCTGGCAATAAATTTAGGATCTTCACCAGCATTTATCATCTTAGCTAAATAATAAAGACTAGCATCTGGATCTGTTCCTCTCATACTTTTAATAAAAGCTGATATGGTATTATAATGTTCATCTCCGCCTTTATCATATTTAGCAGTCTTTATTAGTATAGAATTTTTAATAGTTTCTAAATCTATTTTCTTTATAGAGTCCTTATCTTCTGGGGTAGATAAAACACCAATTTCTAAAGAATTGAGGAGTATTCTCCCATCACCTTCAGATATTGCTACTAAGTAATCTATAGCTTCTCTATCTATATCCACTTTATAACTTCCCAAACCTCTCTCCTTATCCTTTAAGGCTATGTTTAATAGCTTTACTAGCTCATCATCACTAAGGGCTTCTAAAGTTAAAACCATAGCTCTAGATAGAAGTGCTTTATTTATCTCAAAATAAGGATTTTCTGTTGTGGCTCCTATTAATATTAAAATCCCTCTTTCTACAAAGGGTAGAAGAGCATCCTGCTGAGCTTTATTAAATCTATGTATCTCATCTATAAAAAGTATAGTCTTTTTATTATAGATTTTAAGATACTCTTCAGCATTTTTTATGACTTCTCTTATCTCTTTAACTCCAGAAGTGACAGCTGATATTTTCTCAAATTTCATATCTGTAGTATTTGCTATTATCATGGCTAGTGTTGTCTTACCTACACCTGGAGGTCCATAGAGAATCATAGAGTTTATCCTATCTGCTTTAATAGACCTTTTTAAAAATTTTCCCTCTCCCAACAGGTGACTTTGGCCTATAAACTCATCTAATTTTCTAGGTCTTAATCTATCTGCTAAAGGAGCATTTTTTTTGAGTTTTTCTTCCATTGACATTGTAAATAAATCCATATTTTCCTCCAATTCAATCTAGCTTGTAGGATGTTTTATATAAAAAAATTATTCTTTATTCATTTAAAATTTTCTTTAATTCTTCCATAAAGGTATTTAAATCTTTAAATTGTCTATATACTGAAGCAAATCTTACATAAGAAACTTCGTCTATATCCTTCAATTTATTCATAACCATTTCTCCAATTTCTATTGAAGTGACTTCTTTTTCTAAAGAATTAGAAAGTTTTTTTTCTATATCATCAACTATTCTTTCTATAGTACTTATAGCTACTGGTCTTTTCTCGCAAGATTTTATTATTCCATTTAATAATTTATTACGATCATAACTTTCTCTATTACCATCTTTCTTTATAACTATCATAGGTATCTCTTCAAATTTTTCATAAGTGGTAAATCTCTTACCACACTTTATACATTCCCTTCTCCTTCTGATAGCCTGTCCTTCATCAGTAGGTCTAGAGTCTACAACTTTAGAATCTAAATAATCACAATAGGGACATTTCATTTTTTCCACCTCTTTACATTTCTCTTATTTATAGTATAAGCCAATAAAGATATCTTGTCTAGAAAAGCTATGAACAAAAATATTTTAACATAAAAAACGTATCTATTTTAAAGATACGTTTTTATGTATATATTATTTTTTATCTTTTCTTCTTAAAAATACAGGTATATCTAAATCTTCTAAAGTATCTTCAAAGTTTACACTTTCATCTTTTTCTCCATCTTCATCTTCTTTAGATTCTTTACTAGCTTTTTTACCCGTATCTGACAAACTCTGCTCAAAACCTGTAGCTATTACTGTTATCTTTATAGCTTCTCCCAATGTCTCATCTATACCTGCACCAAAGATAATATTAGCATCTTCATCAACTGCATCTCTGATTAAATCTGCAGCTTCATTTACTTCAAATATACCTAGATCTGAGCCCCCAGTAATATTAAGTAGAACAGATTTTGCACCTTCTATAGATGTTTCAAGCAATGGACTTTGTATAGCTTGTTTAGCTGCTTCTGTAGCCCTATTATCCCCATCAGCTTGTCCTATACCCATATGTGCTATTCCCTTGTCTAACATTATAGTTTTTACGTCAGCAAAGTCTAAGTTTATAAGATTTGGAACTGATATAAGATCTGAAATACCTTGTATACCTTGTTTTAAAACATCATCAGCCATGGAAAAAGCATCGGATATAGTAGTCTTTTTATCAGCTATTTGTAAAAGTCTATCGTTTGGAATTGTAACCAAGGTATCTACTCTGGTTTTTAAATTACTTACACCTTGTTCTGCTTGAAGGAGTCTCTTCCTACCTTCGAAACCAAATGGCTTTGTTACTACTCCTACTGTCAATATTCCAAGCTCTTTGGCTATTTCTGCCACTATAGGGGCAGCACCTGTTCCTGTTCCTCCACCCATACCTGCAGTTATAAATATCATATCAGCTCCCTGAAGAGCTTCTAATATATCTTCTCTATTTTCTTCAGCGGCTTTAGCTCCAATATCAGGGTTTGCACCTGCACCAAGTCCCCTAGTTATTTTTTCTCCTAATTGTATCTTGTTTTCAGCTTTTGAGGAAAAAAGTGCTTGCCTGTCTGTGTTTAATGCTATAAAATCTACTCCTCTTACTCCATGGTCTATCATTCTATTGACAGCATTATTTCCACCGCCACCTACCCCAATTACTTTAATCTTTGCAAATTGTTCCACTTCAATATCGAAATCAAACATTAATTATTCCCCCTCTTTTTATATTCTCTAATATGTCCTTCATTCTTATTTATACTGATTTGTTTTATATAGTAATAATCTTCTTATAGAAGCAAAGTTATCAAAAATTCTACCCCCAAATGTAAAGATGGCAGCAAAATATAATGGTACCCCTAGTCTATCACCAATGTAAGCTAAAAATGCTGCTAATATAGCATTACCAAAAAAACCAGATAAGAAGACTTTTATATCAAATTTATTCTCTAAATTAGCTCTTATTCCACCGAAAACAGAATCTAAACTTGCTAATATAGCTACAGTTATATATAAGGAATAGGTTGTGTTATAGGTATATGGCAGTAAAAGTCCAATTATGGCTCCTAATAATATACCAATTAAAGCAAAAATCATTATTCTTCACCCTCTCTTATAGGATTAGCGTATTTAAATTCGAAATCACCTGAATAAGCACTAATATGAACTTCATCTTTTGTTTCGGGTTCAAATCCAATTCCAAAGATATTTTTTAAAGCTTCACCATAGGTTCCTGGAGCATTTACAGCTGCCATAAGTGTAGTTGGTTCGCCAATTGCCCTTATTATAAAAGGAGTACCAACGCTTACACCATTTATTCTTATAATAGGCCCGCCACACTTTAAAGAAGAATAAGTTATGACTCTTTCTCCATTTATGCTTATAGCTTCTGCTCCAGCTACTCTTAAATCATTGAATATATTTAACACATCTATATCATGAATAACATAGCCATTTATATCTCCAACTATCTCTTCTGTTGGATTATCATACATTTTTATTTTAATTCCAGGTCCTTTTAAAGCTAAAGCTCCAGATATCATTTTATTTGATGAGATATCCATTAATAGTTTATCTTCAATTCTTTCATCACTAAAAGATAATTTATGAAAGGATTTTAATTCATCTTCCTTTTCTTCTGCTATATCTTTTAAATCGTCTATTTCATCATTGATTAAATTTATTTCTGTTTTCATACTTTCTAAAGAGGATAAAGTTACAGGTGCATAATATTCTAAATTTGATTTCATTATGATGGAGATAAAAATACCTATACTCATCGTAATTATAAGTATTAAAATCTTTGTTTTTTTTGTTTTCATTTTTTCACACCTAGCTACTTTCTTCTTCTAAAGGTGAACTATATTTAAATTCTTTACTTTTCCTATATTTAGGAATTAAGATCTCCTTATCTTGAGTAAGATGTATCATATAATTATAGCTTTTTAATTGCCATACTATACCCCTCTTTATTGCCAAAGCAGACTCTAGAGTATTGGGATTTCCTATAGCTTTAATAACCAAAGGAGAATTTGTTGAAACTCCATTTATTTCAATGTGATCTCCAGCTCTTACAATCTCTGTAAAGGAAGTATATCTATTATCATTTATTGATATAGCTTCTGCATCCGCAGAGTTTAATATACTTATTATTTGTAGCACCAAGTCTAATTGATCAACTACACCATAACTTTCACTATATTCTAAATCGCTGGGAGGATCATTTATCTCTAAAATAATTCCCGGTCCTTTAACATCAATATATCCTGCTAGCATTCTATATTTTATAGCATCTTTATAGAGGCTTTCTGAATATGAATTTTTATCTATTTCATTTTTTTCATATTTGTTTATTTCAGTTTCTAGTTCTTCAATTCTGTTTTGCTGGCTATCTCTTTCATCTTGAAGTTTCTTTAATTCCCCAGCAAGCTCTTGAGCTCTTTGAGTTGGAAGTACTCCTTCTCCTATAGATTTATTTACTGTTCTAAATTGAATTGCTAAAATCAATCCTAAAATGACTGATACTAAAAATAATGCTAATATTTCTGACTTTTTCTTCAAAATATCCCTCTTCTCTAGTCATCTATAATTAAAATAGGATGATTACCTTTATTCATTATTATCTTACCACTCTTTATTTTCTTTTTTTCTATATCATCTAATATTTCTTTTAATAAGCTTAACTTATATTTTACATTATTTAGTGTACCAAAGGCAACAGTAAAGTCGCTTTTTAATTTAATATTGACTTCATTTGCAAAATCCTTATCTATTTCATCAATTCTAGAGAGGATTTTAAGCTTTTCTAGCTCATTTATAAACATATTCAAATTATTGTTCTTCTGATTTTTTAAGATGTTTTCTCCCAATTTGGTAGTATCTGTATTAAAACCCTTTACCAAGACTAACTTTTTATCTCTTTTTTCAAGCTTTTCCATTATAAATCCATATTTATCAACTACTAAATAGTTTTCATTAAATTTTAAGGAAAACATTTTATCTCTTTCAACTATAGTTAATTCTATAGTACTTGGTAGATTTCTTTCAACAGTAGCTGATTTTATAAAGGGATCTTTCTCTATGTTTTCTTCAACCGCTTCTGATTTAAGTTTAAATATATTTGAATTCTTTTTAATATTTGATTCCAACAATATATCTTTTTCTTTTACTTGCTTATTTCCCTTGATCTTTATTTCTTTTATATGAAATAGAGATGAATTAAAGGCAAAGATTATAAGAAAAGTTATAAGAGCTATAAATATAAGTATTTTCAAAATTACCTGTTTTCTTTTATGTCTCCTATCTCTTGAAGTATCTTTTCTCATAATCTATTCACCTCCCTATTTTTCTTTCATAAAATCAATAAAGATATATCTTTAAATCATATTTTTTATTATATCATATATATCTGCTGCTGCATTTTTCTTGCCTAGTTTTTTACTTGATAGGGACATCTGATTTAGTTTTTCTCTATCATTTAAGAGTTCTTCTATATTATCTTGAAGTTTTTTCCCATTTAATTCCTTCTCAAGTATTACAATGGCTGCGCCCTCTTTTTCAAAGCTTCTAGCATTGTACTCTTGATGGTTCTCTGCCGTATAGGCTTTAGGAATAAGAATACTTGGAATCCCTATACTGGATATTTCAGCTAAAGTTATAGCTCCTGCACTTGTTATTATAATATCAGCTATATTTAAAGCTTCAGCCATATCATGCATATATGGTAATATTTTTATATTATCTAAATCTATATCTATATCTATATCCTTTAATTCTTCTATATATCCTTCAAAAAACCTTTCTCCAGTAATATGAATTAATTGATAATCTATATCTTTTAAATTTTTTATTATATATTTTATAGAATCATTTAGACTAGATTGTCCTCCGCTGCCCCCAAATGATAATATAATTGATTTACTTGGCTTTAGATCCAGTTTTTTATAGGCCTCTTCTTTATCTATATTTAATATTTCACTTCTTATAGGATTTCCTGTTTTAATTACTCTATCAGGATATTTAAAATACTTTATAGATTCATCAAAGGTTACTGCTACCTTATCTACAAATCTAGAGAGAATTTTATTTGTTATTCCTGGAAAAGCATTTTGCTCATGAATAAGAGTTTTAACCTTATTTCTATAGGCCTGAAACACAACTGGGCCACATACATAACCTCCAGTACCAATAACTATGTCTGGTTTAAAATTTTTAATTATTTTATTTGACTCTTTTAAGCCTGAAAAAAGTTCTTTTAAAGCTATAAAGGATTCTTTATTAATTTTTCTAGGGATGCCCTTTACTCTAATAGTTTGGAAATTAATACCTTCTTCTGGTATTATTTTTGACTCTAATCCTTCTTTTGTACCTACATAAAGTATATCTGCATCTTTATCATTCGATTTAATTTCATTTAAAATAGCTAGTGCTGGATATATATGTCCTCCCGTTCCTCCACCAGATATTAAATATTTCATATTATTAGCTCCTTTCACTATTTACATGTCTAGAAATATTTAATAATATTCCAATCAACGTCATGTACATTACTAAAGATGTTCCACCATAACTAACAAAGGGAAGTGTTATACCTGTTGTTGGAATAGAAGAAGTAACTACTGCTATATGTATTAAAGATTGGACTGCTATTAAAGCAGTTATTCCCGTAGCTAAGAAACATCCAAATAGATCTTCTGTTTTTAATGCTATAACTATTCCTCTCCAAATAACTATCAGTATTATAAGTATTACTAGGATAGTTCCTACAATACCTAATTCCTCCCCGATTATAGCAAATATAAAATCATTATAGGCTTCTGAAAGATAGGCAAATTTTTGCCTGCTCTTACCTAGACCAAGTCCAAATACTCCTCCTGAGCCAAGGGCATATAAGGATTGTGTTATCTGCCATCCTGTATCAAGCTTATCAGCAAAGGGATCTTTAAAAGCTGTAATTCTTCTAAGCCTATAAGCATTTTCAGGATCCCTTACTGCTAAAACAAATAATCCTATGGCTCCTAGTCCTAGGGGCAGCATATGGATAACATTCATACCTGCAACAAAAAACATTGCAAGCATGGTTATAGCAAGAGTTCCACCTGTACCCAAATCTTCTTTAATAATAATACCACAAGCTAATCCAATCCATAATAGTGCAGGTATAGTTCCATGAAAGAGACTTTTAATTTTTTTGTTTTTATTTGCTAGGAAATTTGCGAAAAATAATACTGCACCAAATTTTATAGTATCTGAAGGCATAAAAAGAACAGGCCCAATCTTAAGCCATCTTCGTGCACCTTTTAACTCAAATCCCATAGGGCTAAATACTAGTAAGCCTAATATGAGGGAAAAAATAAATATATATGGGGATAGTTTTTTTAGCTTCTTATAATTAAAGTTCATAGCTATAAAAAGACCAATAAATCCTATAAACAACCAACCAATCTGTCTTTTCAAAAAATAATAGCCATCTTGTTTTTTTGCTAAAGCTTCAGGCCAACTTGCACTAAAGACCATTATTATTCCTATAAAAATTAACATTGCCATGGAAATTAAAAGTATAAAATCAACAGCTTTTTTATTTTCTTTTTTTGTCTTTCCCTTCACCTTATTTCTCCTCCAATCTATCTATAGCCTCTTTAAAAACTTTTCCTCTTTCTTCAAAATTTTTAAACATACCCCAGCTAGCACATGCAGGAGATAGTAGTATATTATCTCCTCTTTGAGATAGACTATAAGCTAGATCTACAGCTTCCTCCATATCAGAGACTAGAAAACTCCTAGTAAAACCACTTTCTTCTGCTGTTTCCTTTATCTTCAAAGCAGTTTGTCCTAAAAGAATAAGAGCATTAACTTTTCCTTGGAAAGCCCTTATAAAGTCTTTAAATTCAATCTTTTTATCATAGCCTCCAGCTATTAATATTATGGGAGCTTCTATAGCCTCTAAGGCTCTTATACTAGAATCAATATTTGTCCCCTTTGAATCATTATAAAATTTACGTCCAGACTTCTCTACTACAAATTCCAATCTATGCTCTACGCCTTTAAATTTTAATAATCTATTTCTAATATTATCTATATTAACACCCATGAGATATGCTACAGCAACACTTCCCAATATATTTTCCAAATTATGCCTTCCCTTTAGTAAAAGTCTATCAAGGGAGATGAGATTTATATTTTCTCCTTGAATATTTATATGTATATTTCCCCCATCTATATAAACGCCTCTATCTAACTTGTCTTCTATACTAAAATAAACAATATTTGATTTTATTTCCTTTTCAAAGCTCCTAAGAAGTCTATCATCATAATTTAAAACTGTATAGTCGTTTGAATCTTGATTTTGAAAAATTTTCTTTTTTGCATTTATGTAATTTTCCAAACTTCCATGCCAATCCAAGTGATCTGACTTTATATTTAGTACAAGACTTATCTTAGGCTTAAAATTGATTGTGTTTTCTAACTGAAAACTACTGGTTTCCAATATAAATATATCATCTTCTTGACTTTTAAACATCTCTTCTATTATAGATTTACCTATATTTCCACCAATAAATACATCATGATTGCCAGTTCTTAATATCTCTCCTAGAAGAATAGTAGATGTAGTTTTACCATTTGTTCCTGTTATAGCTATGATATTTTTTGAATTTGAAAACTCACTTCCAAGTTCTATATCATTTATAATTTTTATATTTTTTTTCTTAGCTTCTAATAGGATACTATTATTAGGTGGTATACCAGGACTTTTTATTATAAGATCAATCTGTGATAGATCTATCCTTGTATTTCCCAAGTATTTTTTTACATCAATATCTTTAATCTCTTCCAATACATCCTTTAATTCTTCTTCATCTTTTAAATCATTTATAGAGATTTTAGCTCCTAATTTTGCCAAGCTTCTTATAGTTGCAATTCCTGATACTCCAATTCCCATAATAAGTACTCTTTGATTATTTAAATTCATCTTATCACCCTATCTTTTAAATTAAAGCATACGCAGCTATAAAGCATAACAATAAAGTAACAGACCAAAATACTATCACTACTTTTGTCTCTTTCCATCCCTTATATTCAAAATGATGATGAAGTGGGCTCATTAAAAAAACTCTTTTTCCTCTAAGCTTAAATGACAAGACCTGTATTATAACTGACAATGCCTCTACAAAATATATTCCTCCTACTATAGGAATTATTAGGGGTAAATTAAGCAATACCGCTATTCCAGCTACTGCTCCACCCAATCCCAATGAACCAGTATCTCCCATAAATACTTTGGCTGGATAAGCATTGTGCTTTAAAAACCCTAAACATGCTCCAGCAAGAACTGCTGAAAATGCTGCTATATTGCTGGATCCTAGTTTCATAGAAATTATAGCAAAAAAAGTTAATATTATCATAGTTACTCCAGATGCCAATCCATCCAAACCATCTGTTAAATTTACACTATTAACAGTTCCTACAACTACAAATACTATAAAGGGAATATAAAAAATTCCTAGATTTAAATATTGATTTTCTAAAAAGGGAATAATAACTGAAGTTCCAATAGCTGAAGTTTTAGAATGATATATAGCCAGTACTGCTGCTAATAGAACTTGACCTATTATCTTTTGATAGGGTTTTAATCCTAGATTGCTTTTTTTCACTACTATTAAATAGTCATCTATAAAACCTATTAAAGCAAATCCTAATGTACATACTAGCAATACATAGATTTCTCTAGATAAAAAGCTACTAATAAACAAGCTTATTATAAGTGAAATAAATATAATTAAGCCTCCCATTGTAGGTGTACCTGATTTAGCAAGATGAGATTGAGGACCCTCTTCTCTTATACTTTGTCCTATATTCAATCTTTTTAATAAGGGTATTACAATTGGTCCTAAAATTAAAGATATTACAAAAGATAATACAAATCCTATAAATAACTGCTTATATTTAACCATTTATTTTCTCCTTCAATATTTTTTATTCTTCTTAATACTATTTTCCTTCTATCTTTACTTGTATATGTTTTTTTATCGGAATTTAAGAAGAATTCACCAACAAAAGAAATTATATCATCTTTAAGATAATATTTCATTGGATATTTTTTTAAATCTCATCTATTATAAATTATTTTCCTATAATTTATTACAAGTATAATAATATGAAAAATTAAAAGGCAACCAAAGTTGCCTTACATTAATCTTTAGTTATTTAAATTTAACTATTATATTGGTATCTAATTTTACCTTTTCTCCAGGTTGAGGGTCTTGTTCTATAACTGTTCCTCCACCCTTTAATTCATATTTTAGACCTATATCACTTAATATCTTTATAACTTCTTCCTTGCTTTTTCCATCTAAAAATGGAACTATTATTTCTTCACTAGGTTTAAAGTCAATAAATAGATCTACTACAGATCTTTTTTGTACTTTTTCCCCAGGTAAAGGAAATTGTTCTAAGATTATAGAATCATTATCTAGTTCTACATACTCTGTAGTATGTTTTAATCCTGCTTCATTTAATATTTTTCCTGCTTCTCCAATTTTTTTATTCCTAACATCTGGTACTTCAATAAGTGTTTCCATATTTTTCTTTTCTTCCTCTGTATATTCAGGATCTATTCCTAAATATTCATAGGTATCTTCTAATATTGATTGAGCCACTGGAGCCGCCACAGAGCCTCCAAAAATATTACCTACGGGTTCGTCTACTAAAACAAGCATAGCTATTTTAGAATCATTTACTGGAGCCACAGCTACAAAAGATCCTATAAACTTACCCGGCTTATATACTCCATCTACAACTTTTTGAGCAGTACCAGTTTTTCCCCCAATTTTATATCCAGGTATATATGCTCTAGAGCCAGAACCTTCACTTACAACCGACTCCATTAAAGTTAAGATTTCATTAGAAGTTTTCTCTGATATTACCTTTCTTACCTTCTTCGCTTCAAAACTTTCTATTATATCTCCCTCACTATTAATTACTTCTTTTAGGATTCTAGGCTCTAGTAAGTCCCCTCCATTAGCTATAGCAGAAACTGCAGTCACAAGTTGAATAGGAGTAACAGCTATACCGTGTCCATATGAAAGTGTTGCCAAGCTCACTTCTTTTATATTTTCAGCCTCTCTAGGAATTATTCCATATTGTTCTCCTAATAAATCAATATTTGTTTTTTCCCCAAAACCAAAAGCTTTAATATATTTATGTAGATTTTCTTTTCCTAATTGGCTACTCATTTTTACAAAAGCTACATTGCAAGAATTGTTCATTGCATCTTTAAGAGTTTGATCTCCATGAGGCTCATACCATCTGGCACACTTTAATATGGTACCTCTTACATCTATAGTACCTTTGCAATGATAATGACTGTTAAGTCCTGCTGTTGCTTCTTCTAGAGCAGCCGCAGCTGTTATTACTTTAAAGGTTGATCCTGGTTCATATATATCAGTAATAATAGGATTTCTCCATAATTCATACCATTTTTTTTCTTGTTCATCATAAGAGAGTTTGGACCACTGAGATCCTTGTTTTTCATCCATAGGTTCTCTAGGATTATTTGGATCAAAGTCCGGCTTATTTACCATAGCTAAAACTTCTCCATTGTTAACATCCATCATAAGAACTGAAACATTTTTAGCTTTTGTATCTATAAGCGCCTGATCTGCTGCTTTTTCTGCAAATTGTTGTATATTTTCATCAATGGTTAATACTAGTGAAGATCCATCTTCAGGTTTATGTGTTTTCTCTCCATCATAGGGAAGTTGTCTATTTGCACCGTCTGTCATTTTCATTAGTTTTCCCGGTACTCCTGATAAATAATCATTATAGATATATTCTACTCCATCTAATCCTTTATTATCAATATCAGTAAAGCCTAATATATAAGAGGCAAAATTCCCATTTGGGTAATATCTTTTAGTATCCTCTACAATGGTTATTCCACTTAAATTAAGCTTTTTAAGTTCATTTGATTTTTCTCTAGAAATCCATTGCTTGATCTTTTGTGTACTTTCTTTTGAATTTAGTTTATTATATAGTTCCTTTTCATCTATTTCTAATACACCAGCTAAGCTTTTACTTGTCTTCTTTAAATCTTCCATTTCAGATGAAGTTGCCCATACTGTAGAAGCATTTACACTAATAGCTAGTTTTTTACCCTTTCGATCATATATGTTTCCTCTTTCTGGACTTATAGATATGGATTTAGTCCATTGTTGCAAGGCCTCTGTTTTAAGTTCATGATTTCTTATTATTTGTAAATTACCGAGCCTTAATATTAAGGCCACTACTATAATAAAAGAAATTATTAAAGCTATTTTTAGTCTTTTTTTTATACTATCTTTTGATGATTTCAAATTTTAACCTCCTACAAGACAAGCAATATACATATTAATATTTATTTCTCTTTTGCTCCATCTTTTTGCCCAACTAAATCACTATCTTTATTGTCTGTCTTTCCTATGGATAAGTAAACCACTTGATCTTTGCTTGGATAGTCCATACTTAATTTATACATAGCTTCTTGGCTAATTTTAATAGACCCTTTAGCTTCTTCCAATTCTGAAAAAATAGAGTTTTTTGTCAATTCTAACTCATTTCTTCTTTTTTCAAGATTAGTTATATTCATTCTCATCTCTGAGATATTAGAATATCCTCTCAAGATAAAAAAGCACATTACTGTAGCTATAGTGGCAAAAGAAAAGCAAGTTAATTTAAAAACCATTTTTTGTCTCTTTAAGCTTTTTAGTCTTTTTAATTCCCGTCTTTTTCTTCTTTCCTTTTTTTCTTTCTCCATCTCATCATATAAAGGTTCAATATTATAGTTATATTTAGCTGCCAACAAATTATTCTCCTCCTTACATATTTAGAAGTTAAATTTTTTCTGCTATTCTTAGCTTAGCAGACCTAGACCTTTTATTTATCAATATTTCTTCTTCATCTGCTACTATAGGTTTTCTAGTAATTATCTTTATCTCTCTTTTTTTATCACATTTGCATATTGGTATTTCTTTAGGACATATACACTCTTTAAATAAATATTTAAACTTTTCTTTTACTATCCTATCTTCTAAAGAGTGAAATGTTATAATAGCTATTCTTCCCGATGGCTTTAAAAGATCCACCATTAAATCAATGGATTTTTCTAATACATCTAGTTCAGCATTTACTTCGATTCTGAGAGCTTGAAAGGTTTTCCTAGCTGGATGTCCACCTTCCATCCTAACTCTCTTAGGTATTGCTTTTTTAATAATCTCTACCAGGTCTAAAGTAGTATGGATTGGATTCTTTTCTCTTTCTTCTACTATAAATTCAGCTATTCTTTTAGCCCAAGATTCTTCCCCATATTTTAATATAATTTCTTCCAGTCGTTCTTTAGAATATTTATTGACTATATCTCTGGCAGAAAATTCTTGCCTTCTATCCATTCTCATATCTAATTCTGCATCATTATGGTATGAAAAACCTCGTGAAGCCTTATCTAATTGATATGAAGACACGCCTATATCTATAAATATTCCATCTACCTTATCAATTCCTAAATCTTTAAGTATATTATGTATATTCTTATAATTATCATGTATTAAAATTGTATTATCCTTGTAATCTTTTAAGACTCGCCCAGCTTTTTCTAATGCATCAATATCCTGATCTATGCCTATAAGTTTTCCTTTATCTAATCTTTTTACTATTTCTATAGAGTGACCAGCCCCTCCAAGTGTTCCATCTACATATATTCCATCTTTTTTAATATTTAAACCTTCAATTACTTCTTCTAATAATATAGGTATATGTTCAAATTCCATTAAATCACTCCATTTTATATTCCTAAATCCGCCATACTTTCTGCTATATTTTCATAACTTAAATTATCATCTTCCGTATACTCTTTCCAGTTTTCATTACTCCAAATTTCTATCCTAGTAGATACACCAATTATAGTAGCATCTTTTTCTATTTCTGAATGAGTTCTTAGGTTTGGTGGAATTAAAACCCTTCCCTGTTTATCTAATGTACATTGGCTTGCTCCTGCAAAAAAGAATCTTACAAAAGCTCTAGCATCTTTATTTGTAAGAGGTAGTTTTTTTAATTTATCTTGGAATATTTCCCACTCAGCTTTTGGATATATAAAGAGACATGTATCTAAACCTTTGGTCATAACAAATTCATCAGCTAAGCTTTCCCTAAATTTAGCTGGAATTATTATTCTTCCTTTAGTATCCAATGTGTGATTATATTCCCCAATAAACATATCATTCTCCACCTTAATACTTTTTTATCCACTTCACTCCACTTTCTACCACTCTATCTTATATTCTATACTATTTTTCAGAATTCTTCCACTATTATATTGAAGTTTCTGCATTATTTTCTCTTTTTTATCTTATATCCCAATAAATTTTCAAAAAAATAAAGCACTTGAATATCCAAGCGCTTTATCTTTTTTAAATTTTATCTTTATTATGTTTCTTTTTATATAATATATAAGAAGATACAATAATTGCTATAAGACTAATTAATTGTGCTACTCTGATTGGTCCCAACATTAAACTATCTGTCCGCAGCTGTTCTATAAAAATCCTTATAAATGAATATAAGATCAAATACCATAAGAATACAGCACCATCTACATGTTCTTTCTTTCTACTATACCACATTAAAAATAGAAAAACACCAAAATTCCATATGGACTCATATAAAAATGTTGGATGAACCTTGACTCCATCAATTATTATGCCCCAGGGAAGATCAGTTGGTCCACCATGGGCTTCTTGATTTGCATAGTTTCCCCATCTTCCTATAGCTTGACCTAGTACAAGGCTTGGAGCAGCTGTATCTACCAATCTCCAAAAAGAAATATTTCTTTTTTTAGTAAATATTATAGTGGTAACTACTGCCCCTATAAGAACTCCATGAATAGCTAAGCCTCCACTTCTAAAATTTAAAGCTTGTATTGGATTATCCTTATAAAGATCCCAACTAAATATTACATAGTAAGCCCTTGCACCTATAATCGATACTGGTATAGCGTACAAGAGAAGATCTAGAAAATCATTTTCTTTTATATCATTTAGTTTAGCTTGCTTTAAAGCTATAATTGTTCCTAATAAGACAGCACTAGCTATAAATATACCATACCAATTTATAGGTATTCCAAATATTTCAAAAGCCACTGGGTCCATACAACTCCCCCTTATTTAAAATTATTAATTTAAAGTATATCACATTGTTATTATAATTTAAAAGTCTTAATAAAATTATGTATTTAATTTAAATAAGGCCCATATATGAGCCTTATTTAAATTTGATTATTTTTCTCAATTATTGAACTAGCTTGATACCAGAACTTGTTCCAAGTCTTGTAGCTCCACTTTCTATCATAGCTTTGGCAGTTTCTATATCTCTTACTCCACCTGAAGCTTTAATTTCAAGATTGTTTCCCACTACAGATTTCATGAGTTTAACATCTTCAACACTAGCTCCCCCACTACTAAAACCAGTAGAAGTTTTAACAAAATCAGCCTTGGCTTCCATTGAAAGTTCACAGGCCCTAATTTTTTCTTCTTCTGTTAAAAGAGCTGTTTCAATTATCACTTTTACTTTGGCTTTTCCTTGAGCAGCATTAACAACTTCTTGGATATCATGCTTAACTATCTCATAATCTTTGTTTTTCAAAGCCCCTATATTTATTACCATATCTATTTCATTGGCACCATTTTTAATTGCATCCTCAGTTTCAAATCTTTTAGTCTCTGTAGTGCTTGCTCCTAGTGGAAAGCCAATTACAGTTGCTATCTTTACATCTCTATCTTTAAGTAATTCTCTAGATAATTTTACATAATATGGATTTACGCAAACTGCTTTAAAATTATATTCTATTGCTTCACTACATAACTTCTCTATATCTTCTCTTTTAGCATCTGCTTTTAATATAGTATGATCTATCATTGAAGCTATATCATTCATATTCTTCCTCCTAGTTTATTATTTCCACAAGGTCACAATTTTTCACTCCACAGGCATTGCCTTCCTCCACATCTACATGCATCTCTAAACTATAATCATCATTAACTCTAACTAATACCTCGTCAAAAATTAATCCTCTAGGACCACCGACTTTAACTTTTACACAATCTTTATCTTCTACACCTAGTTTTTCTGCATCTGCATTATTCATATGGATATGTCTTGCAGCTACTATAACTCCTCTATCTATACTTACTTCACCCTCAGGTCCTATGAGTTTTAAACCAGGAGTTTCTTTGGTTTCTCCTGAATTTCTGATTTCGGCTTTTATACCCAATTTAAAAGAATCACTTATGGAGATTTCCATTTGAGTTTCTTCTCTTACAGGTCCTAGTATTCTTATTCCTTTGATTTCACCCTTTGGACCTACTGCATCTACTGTTTCCTGAGATGCATATTGACCTGGTTGTGATAGATCTTTAAGTTTTTTTAGCTCATATCCCTTTCCAAACAGTGATTCTAGATCCTTCTGGCTTAAATGTATATGTCTATTTGATAATGCTATTGGTACAGTTTTTTTCATTAATAATCCCCCTATCATCACATAATTTTTTTATTAAAACAAATATATTTCTTATCTTTGAATTTGAAACCTATCCAGTGTGTCAAAGTTTTCTCCTATTTGTCTTAATTCTTCTTTTATGTCTTCTCGAGAATTTACAGGTGCCTCATCAGTGTTAGATATAAAATAGTTTCCTATTTGCTTTACACTTATAGAGTTGAAAAAATGTTGTAATACTGGTTGCACACCTATAAAATGATCCATAGAAGAAGGAGCCCCAGCTGTACTTATATACATACCTCTTCTATTTGCAAAACTCCTATATTTTTTACCTAATTCATATTTTAATGACCAATATCTCTGACACCTATCCATCATATTCTTAGTTAAACCATTAACTGAATTAAAATATAAAGGTGCAGAAACTATAACTACATCTGCATCATCAAAACGATCATAGAGAGTATACATATCGTCTTTTATAATGCATTCTTCTTTACGACCACAATGACCACATCCAGTACAAGGGCTAATATTTAATTTAGATAAATAAAACTTATTTATCTCATATTTTTCTTTGTCCATACCTTCTAAAACTGCATCTAGAGCTTCATTACTATTTTTTCTGCGTCTTTGACTACCCATTATTGCTAGTACTTTCTTCATTTTATTACCTACTTTCTAATATACTTTTTTAAAGGTTTAATTATTGAATAGATTATAAACGAATGAATAGGCAGCATAATTAATGCTGATATAATTCTTGGTTGTAGAACTATAATAAAAGGATTTCCATAAAGTTGTGACAACCATATAGTATTTAATATAAGTGAACTTCCAGCAATTACTAAAGCTGAGCTTATAAATATTCTCCAAAATGTAAAAGGATCTTTATTTTTAGAGCTTCTTAAAAAGTAAATTACCATTAATCCAGGTATGACACCACTTAAAGTTGAAGTTAAAGTAAAACCTGGATGTGGAACTCCACGTGCACTTATAAGCACTCCTATAAGATCTGCAACAGCTCCAGTGATACCTCCAACTAAAGGTCCAAACAAGAAGCCTGATATCATTATAGGAATATTCCCAAATCCTATTCTTATAATCTGCAAATACTCAAATGAAAATAATCTTGTCAATACAATAGATATTGCCGCTAAAAAAGCCCCTTTAACTAAATCTTGTACACTGATCTTTCTTTTATTGTTAATTTCCATTACAAAAAACTCCTTTCTTCTGCTAGTGACAGTTAGTCCTAAAAGAAAAGAGATCTTTAAAGGACAGCGGATGCGGTAAAGAGACGCAGAAAGACATCTTCGTTTAAAGGCAACTTCCCATCCTTTAACACTTGACGCTCTTTACCTACTCTGTCTTCTAACAATATTCTATTTATTATTTTGTATACTAGTATACCATATGTTTTATAAAAATCATATTTTTCTTAAGCTTGTATAAGTTTTGTTATTGTAATTTGAAAATTAATTTTATGACTTATTTTCTTGTAAAACAGTTTTTTTATTTTTCTTTATATATAAATAACTTACTATTTGTATTAATGTTATATAAAATAAAAAAGATAGCATAATATTTAAGGCCATTCCACTAAAAAAGTTTTCTGGAAGCATCTGTATCATAAGATCTGTCTTAGGATTTAGTATCCATAAATCATTTTCAAAAAATAACAAATGGAAATAAGTGAAATATTTATTAAAATCAATATATGCTAAAATACCTACAACTGCTAGCAATATATGATTTATAAATAATCCATATAAAAAAGATTTAGCAAGGACAATAGTGTTCTTGTTTTTTAATAATAAATGCAGGCAAAATAATATTACTACTAGAGCTATATATTTTATATTTCTTGCTAAATCAAACAAAGATCTAACATCTTCCATATGGAGAATTTCCTTTTCATTAAAATGTGGCCTCAATAAATCATCTTCCCCACCCTTTAAATATAAAAAGAGATCCTCTGTTATATCTCCTAGTTCTTCAGTATCCTTCCCTGTAATAGCTTCTATATTGTTATCTTCATACTTATTCATATAAAATCTTTTATTGTAAGCGTTTTGTTCTATGCTAATAACTAAAAACATCAATGATACAGATACAATCAATAAAAAAATCAATATTTTCTTCATTTTTTCTCCTTGTAAAGTGAATATGTAGTTGAACTACTATCCAAGTTATTTTTTAAAATCCTATTAATACTATATTTATTGTGGCTCAAATTAGATTAAAATACTAAAAGGATGAAGCTCACTTCATCCTTTTAGTATTTTCTTATATATAATATTATAATACCACAGTTCCCTAATTTTCCCAATTATAAAATCCTTCTTAAATAGAAGATGTTTATTCTTTAGCTTATATTACATTTGCTTAACTTAAGCTAAGCTATATTATTTTTTATTTCTTATAAATTCAATATAGTCTGTAATTTGAGCAACTTTATCATCTTCTAAATCTGAAATATCAATAAAATTTTCCTTTATAATATCTTCATTTTTAAAATTTTTCGTATTTAAAAAATATGTCGCTATAGTTCCTGTCAACATACCAGTAAATCCAATACCAACTAACATAAGAACTGCAGCTATCATTCTAGCAGCAAAGGTCTCAGGATCTATACCACCATATCCAACGGTTGTTGTTGTAGCAAAACTCCACCACAAGCACTCTGAAAAAGCTATATTCTTAGTCTTAAACTCAATAAAATAAACACCTATAGTACTTATTATTACAGTTATAATTGTTATATATATGGTGTAAATAAATCCATTAGTATTAATAAAAGTATTTAATCTTTCTTTTAATCTACCCAGTAATGCAAATGCTTTTACCAGTCTTGTCATTTTTGTAATACGAAAAACTTTTGAAATCTTAAGAACTCTAAAGATTCTAAAGGCTCTAAATATCCTAAACATAGAATTAAAAGGAATTATAGATATTAAGTCAAACATATTATTTTTAACAAATTTTCCCTTTTCTTTTGAAAATAATAATCTGGTGAAATAATCAATAATAAAGATGACTAAAATACCAAATTCTACCCAATATAAAAATGATCCTTTAAGCAATACTATCATAGAGGTTAAATCTAATATTGTTATGGTAACAGCTATCGCTGCTAAAATTATTATAAAGATTTCGTAAGCTAATGAATATTTCTTTTTAGTATTTTGAATTTTAATCATCCCCCATTATATATATTAGAACACCAATCATCTTTTCTACATAATAACAATGATAAAACACTCCATTTCCATATGTTTTTCATCACATATATTCACGGAGTGTCAGAATATCGGCTTTATTATAATTAATTTGTGTACGTATATCATAGATAGAGCCTATTTAGCCCTATTATATAACATCCTAAGCTATATAGCTCACCAATAGACACATCTTATTAATTTTCCCAATTATGGTAGACTTCTTGGATATCATCATTGTCTTCTAACATATCTATTAGTTTTTCCATATTTTCTTCATCTACATCTTTTAATTCTACACTAGTTTGAGGAATATATGTTAATTCAGCCATAGCAAATTTATATCCTTCTTTTTCTAATCCTTCTTTTACACTATCAAACTCTTCAGGCTCTATTACTATCTCATAGCCATCTTGAGAAGCTTCAAAATCTTCTGCCCCAAGATCTATAGACAACATAGTAAGTTCATCTTCATCAATAGAATCATCTCTTTCTATGGCTATTAAACCCTTTCTATCAAACATAAATGTCACTGATCCTGATTGTCCTAAGTTACCACCAGCTTTATCAAATGCATGCCTTACATCTGCTGCTGTTCTATTTCTATTGTCCGTCAAACAATTTGCAAATACTGCTACACCTCCAGGTCCATATCCTTCATAGGTAATCTCTTCGTAATCTTCCATGCCACCTTCTCCAGAGCCCTTTTTAATAGCCCTATCTATATTATCATTTGGCATGTTTTCTGCCTTAGCTTTATCAATAGCCAATTTTAAAGCTGGATTATATTCTGGATCTGGTCCTCCTTCTTTTGCTGCTACCATTATATATCTGCCTAATTTTGTAAAGATCTTGCCTCTTCTAGCATCTTCTTTACCTTTTTTATTTTTAATATTACTCCATTTGGAATGTCCTGCCATTTTGTCCACTCTCCTTAAGATTTTAACATTTATATTCTAACACATTTAGAAAAAAATTTCATTCCTTTATAAAATAGTTTTTTCCTTTAAGATACTCTTTTATTTAAATAATGACAAAAATAAGGAGCAATAGGATATCCTATTACTCCTTGCTTTTTAAACTAGCATATACACAATCATCAATCACATATTCAAATCCTAGGTTAGATGCTTTTTCTATAACCCTAGCATTATAAGTTCCAGGTTGAAAGAAAATATATTTTATATTAGTTGCTTTTGCTTCATCTAAAATATTGATAGAAATTTTAGGAGAAACTACCATGTCTAGTACATCAATTTCCTCAGGAAGCTCTGATAATGAAGCATATATTTTCTCTCCTTCTATCTCTTCGTAATTTGGACTTACTCCATATACTTCATAATTATGTTCCTTAAGTTTTTTCCAAATCTTGTAACCCCATCTATCTTTCTTTCCACTTACACCTACAACAACCCACTTTTTTTTCTCTAGCATATCTTGTTTTATTTTTTCAAAATCCATTTTTTCACCTCTAATAGTATTGTACCCTTAATTTTATTTCTTAATATTAAACTATAACTTTGCCTTTGTCAATTGGAAGATGTAATTCATCAATTTCTTCTATAATAGCATCTCCATTGGTAAAATCCATTATGTCACTAAAGAACTTTTCTTTTCTTTTCTTTTCCAAATATAAGTTTATATTTACCTCTGTATCAAAAGCAAGGTCTTTAATGGGGTGTTTTTCCATCAAAAGATAATTTTCAATTTTCCCATAAGAATTATAGTCTATTTTTATTAATAGCTCTTGAAAAGGTGTCATAACTATAATCTTTGAAGCTTCAAGAGCAGATTTTCCGCTTTGCGTATAAGCTCTTATAAGTCCTCCACCACCTAGTTTTATTCCTCCAAAATATCTTGTACTTACAATTACAACATTTCTTAAATCTTCTTTTTTTATAAGTTCTAGTATGGGAACACCAGCAGTACCTGATGGCTCCCCATCATCACTAAATCTTTGTATATTGGAACTCTCTCCAACTACATAGGCATAAACATTGTGAGTGGCATCTTTATATTTTCTAGTTACAGTCTCAATAAATTCTAAAGCTTCTTCTTCTGAGTTTACTTGTTTAGCAGATCCTATAAATCTAGATTTATTTATTATTATTTCTGCTTCCCTATAGTTTAGAACTGTCCTATACTCATCTTTCACCTAGTAATCTTCCTTTCACAATTTAAAATTAATAGATATAGTCTTTATATTTTTCATAATCAATTTCATTAATAGTCAAATCTATATAACTACCATCTTCTTTGTGTTCAATTTTTGTTATATTATAATTTTCCATAAAATAGCTAACTATATTATGCTCATCATAAGGTATTTTAAGAGTAACTTGCTTATACTTAAATGGTAATTTTTCTTCAACTAATTCCATAAGCTTTGAAAGGTTTTTCTCTTCTTTAGCTGAAACAAATATTTTTTCACCTATAAGATTATCTTCATAAAATATATTTGAAATATCTGTCTTATCTGTTTTATTAAATACCGTAATAATGGGCTTATTCAATGCATCCAATCCTTTTAATATCTCTAAAGTAGTTTTTATCTGGATATCTAGATCTTTGTTAGATACATCTACTACATGAAGAATTAAATCCGCATATTTTACTTCTTCCAATGTCCCCTTAAAAGCTTCTATCAAATTTGTTGGAAGTTTTGATACAAATCCTACTGTATCTGTAATTAAATAATTTTGCCCATTAGGCAATTTAGCCTTTCTAAGGGAAGTATCTAGGGTTGCAAAGAGCATGTCTTTGACAAATACATCCTTTATCTCTGAATCATTATCATAAAGACTTGTCAGTTTATTTAAAAGTGTAGATTTTCCTGAGTTTGTATAACCAACCAAGGCAATTATTGGAAGATTTGAATCCAGTCTTTGTTTTCTTTGTATTTCTCTATTTTCTTCTATTTCTTTTATTTGATCTTCTATATTGTTTACTTCTCTCAGTATATGTCTTCTATCTGTTTCCAGTTTTTGTTCTCCAGGACCTCTGGTTCCTATTCCTCCACCTTCTCTGGATAGGTAATCCCTAAAACCTACCAGTCTGGGAAGTCTATATTTTAATTGTGCTAATTTTACCTGAAGTTTTCCTTCACTTGAAGTTGCTCTATCTGCAAATATATCTAAGATTAAATTTGTTCTATCTACTATTTTCCTTCCTATTAACTCTTCTAAGTTTCTAAGTTGAGCTCCTGAAAGTTCATCATCAAAAACCACTGAATCTATATCCAATTCATCACAATAGGTTTTTATCTCCTGTGCCTTACCTTTTCCTATAAAAAGTGCTGAATCAATAGAATCCTTTCTCTGTATTATTCTGGCCTCTACTACTCCTCCAGCTGCTTTTACAAGTTCTTCTAATTCATCTAAGGAATTTTCTATATCTATCTCATCTTTATTTAATTTTACTCCTACAATAATAGTTTTTTCTTTTTTATTTACTACTTCTTTCAATCTATCACCTTCCATTATTATATTTCACATATATCTATTATACCATTTATTGGCTATATTAACTAATATTAAGTCTAAATTCTACTCATTATAGTTTAGTTTAAAATATAAGTTCTCTATATGTTTTACTTTATTAACAATTTATTGCTATTGTGATATAATATGTTTATTAGAAATTTCAAAATAGGAGGTTCATATGACTAAAGATAATAATGATCAAGAGATAAAGAACAAACAAAATAAAAAGAAGAGAAAATTTTCTTTTTTAAAATCTTTAAAGATTTTTTTAGTATTGCTATTATTGATTGTAATAATCGCAGGTGGTGCTTTAGCTGGAATAGTTATATCAATTATAAAAGATGCCCCAGAGATAGATCCTACAAAAATAAATGCTTCATTGAGTCAAACCTCAACTATCTATGATTCCAATGAAAAATTGATAGAAAAAATAGATACTGGAGAATATAGAACATTTGTAAGTCTAGACAAAATGCCCCAGCATTTGCAAGATGCTTTTATTGCTATAGAAGATGAAAGATTTGAAGAACATAGGGGAGTAGATCCTAAGGGTATTGCAGCTTCAATGGTTGAAAACTTTCAGCATGGTGGCATTAAAAGGGGTGCAAGTACCATAACCCAACAATTAGTAAAAAATGTATATCTAAGTAATGAGCAAACAGTAACAAGAAAAATTAAAGAAGCTTATTTAGCTCTTCAAGTAGAAAAAGTACTTCATAAAGACCAAATATTAGAAGCCTACTTAAATAGAAACTTCTTTGGACAAAATGCAGCAGGTGTTCAAGAAGCATCACAAACATATTTTTCCAAGGATGTAGGCGATTTAACCTTAGCTGAATCTGCATTATTTGCAGGTATTGTAAAAAGTCCAACCCAATATCAACCTTTTTTAAGGATTAAGCCTCAAGAGTACAACAGCAATACTCAGTCCTCCATAGGTGAGATGAATGTGCTGGGAGAAAAATATATGTTGGTATTTAATGAAGAATCAGTTAAGAGACAAGAATTAGTCCTAAAGAAGATGTTAGATCTTGGTAAAATTACACAGGCAGAGTATGATCAAGCTTTAGAGGAAGATATAAAAACTGCTTTAAAACCAGGACAAAAGAAATTGACAGATATAACTTCCTATTTTACAGACTATGTTAAAACTCAAGTTATAAATACCTTAGTTGAAGAGTTAGATTATTCTAAAGAAGATGCGGAGGAAACACTTTATAAGGGTGGCCTTAAAATATATTCTACAATAGATCTAAGTCTTCAAGAAGAACTTGAAGATGTATATGAAAACTTTGCCCAGGTTATACTAGGAAATACTAGTAGATTTAGAAGTCCTATTCTTGTAGACTGGAGTTTAAATAGTTATGGCAATGTAATAGACGAAGACGGAAAAACTATTTTTTATAAAAAGAGTAATATTTTAGACGAAGACTTTAATTTGATTATAAATAGAAACAATTTTTCTATAGATGATAATGGTGACATAATAATAGACGATAATAGATTGACACCTTATCCAAAACATATAGATATAGCTGACTACTATACTATAGATGAAAACAAAAACTTAGTTACACATACAGTTGGTTCCTTTGATATATCTGAAGATGATTTTAAAGTAAATGAAAATAAAGAAATAGTTATTGCCAAAAGCTTCTTAGATAATAACTCAGATTTCTCAGACATAGATAGTAACGGTAATTTACTGATTAGTGAAAAATATTTTTATCTTTCAAAGGAGGGTATTGTACAGCCCCAATCTGCTACAGTGGTATTAGATTATAAAAGTGGTCAAATAAAAGCCATAGTTGGTGGTAGAGATGTAGAGGGAAATAGGATTTTAAATAGAGCTACAAACTCTCAAAGACAACCAGGTTCAGTAATAAAACCCTTGTCCGCTTATCTTCCTGCTTTAGACAATGGTTATACAGCAGGATCAGCTATAGATGACCTGCCTTATTCTGGTGGATCAAGCCAGTCTTGGCAACCTAGAAATAGTTATAGAGGCTTTAAGGGAATGCGTACTTTAAGGTCTGCTGTAGAAGACTCAGGAAATATACCTTCTATTAAGACTGTAGAAGATATTGGAATCCCAACATCTATATCTTACTTAGAGAAACTAGGCATAATCAATCAAAAAGATGGAGAAAAAGATAATTTTGTAACAGCAGCTGAAGATCCAAAAAGAAATGATGAAAATTTTTCAGCTTTAGGCCTTGGTGGTATGACCAATGGATTGACACCTTTAGAAGTAACTGCTGCCTATGGAGCAATTGCCAATGATGGTGTTTATAAAGAACCTATAGCCTTTACACATATTTTAGATAAAGATGGAGATGTTTTATTTGAAAACACACCAAAAGAAACAACTGTGGTTTCACCACAGATAGCTTATATAATGGCTGATGTTTTGAGGACTAATGTATCTAACGGCATCGGAAGAAATGCACAACTTAATAATATGGTAACAGCAGGTAAAACTGGTACTACACAAAACAGAGCAGACATATGGTTTGTAGGATTTACTCCATATTATGCGACTGGTGTATGGATAGGAAATGATTCTCCTAAGATTACCTTAAATCAAGATAGTATGACTGCAGCCTCATTTTGGAAGCATATTATGGATAAGGCACATGAAGGATTAGAAAGCAAATCTTCATTTAATAGGCCTGATGGAATTGTATCAGCAAGCATATGTACTCAATCTGGTAAGCGTCCTACAAATTTATGTTCACAGGATCCGAGAAATGTTATTAAAACTGAAATATTTGCTCAAGGTACAGTTCCTACTCAATCTTGTGATGTCCATGTTTCTCTTACAGTAGACACCAGTACAGGTAAAATTGCAAATCAATATTGTCCAAGTTATCTAATAAGTAGTAGAGTATTTATTAAAAGAACACCACCTTACTATCCTTGGAATCATAGCGGTATAATTCCAAGAGACTATGCCTATAATGCTCCAACAAGCATATGTGATGTTCATGGTCCAAATACTATGCAACCTATTGAAGAAGAGATAGATAATGATGAGGATATTGAGGATGATGAAATACCTATAGATAATTCAGAAACTTCCAAACCTGAAAGTGAAAAGGATAAACCTTCTAAACCAGAAGAAGAAAACAATAAGCCCTCTAAACCTGAGGATAAGGATGATGAAGATGGAGAAGATTCAAATACACCAAAACCATAAAATTTATCTATAAATATAAAAAATAAAAATAGGACTTTTAGAATTTCTCTAAAGGTCCTATTTTTGTATATAATAGTTAGATCTTAAAAATATCTAATTGTTATTTTCGCATCCCTTAACCACATTATCTAATAAAACAGTATTTGTAACACTTCCAACCCCTCTAGGAACTGGCGTTATCATAGCTACTTTATCCTTTACATTTTCAAAATCTACATCTCCACTCATCTTATTGTCCTCATCCATACTAACTCCAATATCTATTACTATTGAATCTTCATTGAAATATTTTTCATCTAAAAATTTAGCTCTACCCAGTGCTGTCATAACTATATCTGCATTTCTACTTATCTTATCTAAATCCTTAGTTCTTGAATGACAAATAGTTACAGTAGCATTTTCTTCTAAAAGCATCATTGCTAAAGGTTTACCTACAACTAATGATCTATTTATTATTACAACATTTTTACCTTCTAAATCTATATCATTATTTAACAGGATCTCTATAGCTGCCTTAGGTGTTCCTGGAGCAAAACCTGACATATCACCTTCAAATATCTTAGTTAAATTTAAAGGATTCATACAATCTACATCTTTCTCTGGAGCTATAGCATTACTTATTGCATCTTCATCTATTCCTTTTGGTAAAGGTCTAAAAACTAATATTCCTGAAATACTATCGTCATTATTTAATTCTTCTATTATTTTTATTACTTCTTCTGTCTTAAGAGAAACATCTTCTTCTTTTACAATTGTCTCTATTCCTAGCTTAGATGAGTTATTTATTATACCTCTCTCATAAGAGATATCACTTGGATCTTCACCAAGTCTAACAATAGCAAGACGAGGTACTAAGCCCTTCTGGCTTAACTTTTCAACTCTCTTTACTATGTCTTCTTTTATTTTATCTGCTACATCCTTACCTTTTAAAATCTTGGACAAAAAAATCTCCCCCTTATTAAATTTGATTGTATAATATATATCATACCATAGATTGAAAAATTTTTCACATAAACTAATCTTATAATACATTTTTAAATATATTTATAGATAATAATAATAATAATAAAATCTCACAAATAAAAAACAGCCCTAAAGGCTGTATTTTGTGTAATTGTTTAAGAGTAAATCTATAAGCCGTGTTCTGTTTACTTGATCATCTATCTAGACCTATTGTTGCCAATAGGTTCATGCGACCTACCTTTGGAAGGTAACGAGCAATTACCCTTTGTCTCCTTTTTGGTCTTGCTGCAAATGGGGTTTACATAGCTACTTAGTCACCTAAGTACTGGTGAGCTCTTACCTCGCCTTTCCACCCTTACCTATATAAATAGGCGGTATCTCTCTGTTGCACTATCCTTAGGGTTGCCCCCACTGGACGTTATCCAGCACCTTGCTCTGTGCAGCACGGACTTTCCTCATGCCTTAGCACGCGATCAAACAACTTACTCCCAATACACTTGTATTATAGCATAATTATAGGATATTTACAATTATAATTTATTCTCCATTTTCTCTTAAATATAATATTCTTCCACAGGATTCACAGTTTAAAATCTTATCTTTTATTTTTAAATCTTCTAATTGATAGTTAGGAAGTCTCATATTACATCCCGAACAGATATTATCTTTTATCAATACAATAGGCCTATCTTTCCTAACTTTTAAATCATTATATATCTCTAAAGCACTTTTATCTATTTTAGCAACTATTTTTTTTATTTTATCTTCTTTAACTTTTAACTTTTCTTCTAGATCTTTTATTTCTTTTTCGATTATGGAATTATCTTGTTTTAACTCTTCCTCAAGTTCTTTTCCTATAAGCCTATTCTTCTCATATTCTTTTTCGATTATTTCTTCTTCTTCCATATATATAATCATATTAGTTTCTACTTCTGCTAATTTCTTTTTAAATTCTTCCTTTTCAAAGCTTAAATATTCTAATTGTTTTATATCAGTTATATTATCTTTATATAATTTATTATCTAAATCTTTTATTTCAAATTCATATTGGGACAAGTTATTTTCAAATTTTAGGATATGAGTTTTTATTATCTCTCTATTATTGACTAACCTATTTAATCTTTTATTTATCTTTTCTAGTTTATTCTCAAGCTTTCCATCTTTGTTTCTCTCATTTAAGTCACTTATACCTTTTTTAACACTTTCTAGTTTTAAATTCCATTTCTCTAGTTCCCATATTAGTTCTAGTTTATTCATCAATTCACTCCTAATATATTTTTTTAGGTAAGCTTCCCTCTTTAATAACTTCTATATTTATAGATTTAAACTCCTCTTCTAAATATCTTTTTATAGTAGGTAAAATGATTTTTTCACTATGGTAATGTCCTATATCTATAAGTGTTAATCCTCTCTCATAAGCATATTGAGCTTCATGGTATTTTATATCTCCCGTAATATATAAATCAGCTTTTAAATTATAAGCATCTTCTATAAAGCCTGCACCACTTCCACCACAGACCGCTACTTTTTTTATAGATTTATCCTCAGATCCATATAAAATTAAGTCTTCGATATTTAACGCTTTTTTAATTGTCTTTATATATTCTTCTAAGCTTTGCTTCTCTATCTCACCAATTTTACCATAACCGTAACTTATAGTTTTTCCATCTTTTTCCTCTTTTAAGACTTCTTTTAAATTATAAGTATTAACTATATTTAACTTTTCAGCTAGTTGATGGCTTACTCCTTCTAAGGCTAAATCTAAATTGGAATGAGCGTTATAGGCTGCTATATCATTTTTTATAAGATCTAATATAAGTTTTTCTTTGGGATTCGTATCAACTATACTTTTTAGTGGTTCAAATATTATTGGATGATGAGTAATTATAAGATCAATGTCTTTTTCTATGGCTTTTTCAAGTATATATTCATCTAAATCCAAGGCTATCAAAACATTATTTATATCTGCTTCTAAGGAACCTACCTGGAAACCAGTATTATCCCAACTATCTATAAGTTTTTTTGGAGCCCATTTTTCCATATGATCTATTATAGTTTTAAGCTTCAATTTTTTTCAATACCTCCCTATAATCATTTACCAAACTATTTAATTCTCTATATCTTTCTTTACTTCTAGAGCTAGTTTTGTCTTTTAGATTATTTAAAACTGGTTTTGTAATTTCAATTTTATTTTTAATAAAATCTATTAGTAAAGGATGTTTCTTGTCTATCAATTTTTCCCCAATCTCATAATATATTTCTTCCTTTAAAGCTTCATTTCCTCTTTTAGCATATATTATTTCATAAAATTTATCTCCTTCTCTTGCTAATTCTTCATCTACTATCTTAAAGTTATTTTCTACTAAATATTTTCTCAATTCCTTACTAGCTATCATAGGTTGAAAAATAAAATAATCTATGGAGTCTGTAATTTCTTTATCTTTTTCCAATATGTTTTGAATGAGTATTCCTCCCATTCCCGCCATAATAACTCCCTGAACTTCTTTTGGACTAATTACTTGTAAACCATCACCCAATCTACTGGAGATATATCTTTCAAGTCCTTTAGATTTTACCAATTCAATTGTCTTATTTAAAGAATTTTTGCTAATATCTGAGGCTATAATTTTCTTGCTTATATTGTTTTCTATTAGGTATATGGGGATATATCCATGATCTGTACCAATATCTAATACACTAGTATCTTCTTTGACAAATCCTGCTATTTTTATCAATCTATCACTTAAAATCATAATTTAACTCCTTTGCTTTAATACAAGCAAAGATTCGCATTCATGCGAATCTTTGTCTATTCTAGAAAATCTTTTAATTTTTTACTTCTACTTGGATGACGAAGTTTTCTAAGTGCTTTAGCTTCTATTTGTCTTATTCTCTCTCTTGTTACGTCAAATTCCTTACCAACCTCTTCAAGTGTTCTAGCTCTACCATCATCTAAACCAAAACGAAGCCTAAGTACTTTTTGCTCTCTTGGTGTAAGTCCTTGAAGTACTTGTATAAGTTGTTCACGCAACATTGTAAAATTAGCCGCATCCGCAGGTGATAGTATATCTTCATCTGGTATAAAGTCTCCTAAATGACTATCCTCTTCTTCTCCGATAGGAGTTTCAAGAGATACAGGTTCTTGGGCAATTTTCATTATTTCTCTTACCTTTTCAACTTCTAAACCCATTTCTTCAGCAATCTCTTCTGGGATAGGATCTCTTCCTAGATCCTGCACTAACTGCCTTTGAATTCTAACCAACTTGTTTATTGTCTCAACCATGTGAACTGGTATTCTAATAGTTCGAGCTTGATCTGCTATAGCACGAGTTATAGCTTGTCTAATCCACCAAGTTGCATAAGTAGAAAATTTAAAGCCTTTTTTATATTCAAATTTTTCTACAGCTTTCATAAGTCCTAAATTTCCTTCTTGAATCAAATCTAAAAAAAGCATACCTCTTCCTACATATCTTTTAGCAATACTTACTACTAGTCTAAGATTGGCCTCAGCAAGTTCTTTTTTTGCCAATTCTTCTCCCGCTTCCATTCTTTTTGCAATAGCAACCTCTTCTTTTCCCGTTAAAAGAGGAATTTTTCCTATTTCTTTTAAGTACATCCTTACAGGGTCATCTACACTTATTCCTTTAGGGGCTGATAGATCTTCTTTTTCTAGTTTCTCTTCTTCCTCATCCTCTATATCTTCTTCTTTTTCACTTATTATCTCAATGCCCATATCTTCCAGATGTTCATATATTCTATCTATATCTTCACTCTCTAGCTCTACACTTTCTAGAGTGTCCATCATCTCTTTATAGGTTAAATTCCCTTTCTTTTTTCCCTTTGCTACTAATGATTTGAGTAAAGCTTCTACTTCTTTTACTTCTTTATTTTTTTTCGTAATTTCCATAATTGTACCTCCTACTTATATCTAATAGATTTTATTTCAATATTTAAACTGGTTAAATCCGTACATAGTTTTAAAAAATATTCTTTTTGTTTTTCCATTTCTTCAGGATTATCTTCTAGATCTTTAATCGATTTAATTATATTTTTTCTCTTTTCTTCTAAATTATTTAAAGTTAAAGTGTTGGTTAAATCAATTATTATTTGTTCTACATTTGTAGGTTTATATTCTAATAAATCATATTTTATACTATCTAAAAACTCTTTATCTATTTCTTTGATTAGAGCTTCATCTAGTATCTGCTTTCTATTTAAAATATCATTTTTTTCATATTTATTTTTTATCAATTCATACATCTCTTTAAATTCTCCATTGGGAAAACCTTCTTCTAAAAGTCTATCTTCAATGAGGCTAAAAAATTCTTTGTCAACCATCATAAGATTTATAAGATCTACTTCTGCCTTTATATGAGCTGATTTTATTTTAGAAATTTTAGGATTTCTAATAGGTACATCTTTATATTTTTTTCCTTTGGGTTTAACTTTACTCTTGTTTTTATAAGAGTTTTCACGAACTTCTTTTTGAATTGCCTCTTTGCTTATACCTGTATCTTTAGCTATTTTATCTATATATACATCCTGTTCTATTGGACTATTTATTTTCCTAATTAAGCTTGAAATTTTTTTAGTAAATAATATTTTTTCTTCTAAATTATTTATATCATATTTCTTTTTATTTAAATTAATATTATATTCAATAGAATTTAAGGCTTTTTTTAATAACCTTTCAAACCTAATCTTGCCTTCTTTTTGCACATAATCGTCAGGATCCATTCCTTTAGGTAATTCTACTATCCTAGGTTTTTTATCTTCAATATTTATTGTATCAATAGCTCTAAGAGTAGCTTTAACACCTGCATCATCTGAATCAAATGCTATAAAAATCTCTTCTCCATATCTTTTTAAGAGTTTAGCTTGTGTTCCAGTAAGTGCAGTACCTAGGCTTGCAACAGAGTAATCAATCCCTTTAGAAAATAGAGCAATCACATCCATATAGCCCTCTACCAATACTATTCTCTTTTTATCTGAATATTTTTTAACAAGATTTAATCCATATAAATTATTTCCTTTATCAAAGATGAGGCTTTCTTTAGAGTTTAAATATTTAGGCATAGAATCGTCTATAACTCTTCCTCCAAAACCCACTACTAAATTTTTTCGGTTAATTATTGGAAACATGATTCTATTTCTAAATCTATCATAGTATCCATCGCTATTTTTTCTTTTATTTATAAGTCCTAAGCTTTCAATTTCTTCCACTTTATAATTTTTAGATATAAGGAATTTATACAAAAGTTCCCATTCATCTGGAATAAAGCCTATTCCAAATCTTTTTATATCTCTATACTCTATTCCTCTATCCTTTAAATAATCTAAAGCCATTTTATTTTCTAATAATATATTATGAAAGAATTTACCAGCTTCTCTATTTATTTCATATAATCTGTTTTTTTCTTCTAAAACTTTAGTGTCCACTTCTTTTCCATCTAACTCAACTCCCAATTTATCAGCTAGAAATCTAACTGCTTCTTGAAAATCCAAGTTTTCTTTTTTCATTATAAAACTTATGCTATCTCCACTCTCTCCACAGCCAAAACAATGAAAAAATTGCTTTTCTTCAGAAACTGTAAAAGATGGAGTTTTTTCACTATGGAAGGGACAAAGCCCTACTAGATTAGCTCCTGATTTACTTAAAGTAAGATAATCAGAAATTACATCTACTATATCAGCTTTTTCTTTTATTTCATTTATAGAATCTTCATTTATATACATTTTAATATTATCACCTTTATATCCATCTAATATTATATTTATGAAGTATATCAATATTAAAAAACATTACAATTTATCCTAGTATTTTTCCCAAGGTTTGGGTACAAATAAATTTTTAAATGTATGTATCACATATCTATCTGTCATACCCGCTATATAATCACATATTCTATCTTCTATAGAAGAGTTATTAGAATAATAAGCTTCCTGATATTCATAAGGCATTTCATGAGGATTTTCTAAATAAAAACCATATAATTCCTTTATGATATACTCTGCTTTTTCTTCTTCAGATTTGGCGACTTTATTATAATATACATTTTCAAACATAAACTCCCTTAGTTTTTCAGTTTTTTCTTCTATTTCAGAACTCATACTCACTAGGTTTTTGTTTAAACTATTTTTAACTATATCTAAAATCATATTATTTATACGTAGTCCATGAGACTCACCTAAAACTTTTATACAATCTTTAGGTAAGCTTTCTTCATCTATAATTCCCGCTCTTATAGCATCATCTATATCATGATTGATATAGGCTATTCTATCAGATAGTTTTACAATTTGACCCTCTAAAGTTCTACTGGGGGTTTTTCCAGAATGGTTTATTATACCCTCTCTTACCTCCAAAGTCAAGTTTAGCCCCCTCTTATTTTTATCATGTTCTAAGAAATCTACTACTCTTAGGCTTTGTTTGTAATGCTTGAAACCATTGGGGTGTAGCTTATTTAAAATATTTTCTCCTGTATGTCCAAAGGGTGTATGTCCTAGATCATGTCCAAGACTTATAGCTTCGACTAAATCTTCATTTAAATTTAAAGATCTGGCAATTGTTCGACCTATTTGAGATACTTCCAAAGTATGAGTAAGTCGTGTCCTAAAATGATCTCCTTCAGGTGAAATAAATACTTGTGTTTTATGCTTTAATCTCCTAAATGCTTTTGAATGTATAATCCTATCCCTATCTCTTTGGAAATCTGTTCTTATATCACATTTTTCTTCAAAATCTTTTCTACCTTGGGAGTTAGATGCAAGAACTCCTAAAGGAGATAGGGTGTCTCTTTCCCTTTGTTCTATTTGCTCTCTTATCTTCATATAATATCCCTCTCTTTAGAAAATATTTTATTCTATTGTAATATGTATTCTACAAAACTTTTAAAAATCCTTTAATTCTAATTATAAAAGAAGTGTTTATCTAAACACTTCTTTTATATCTCCTTAAACATCTTTGACATATGTTCTAATATAATTCCTGCTGTTTCTTCAATTGCTCTACTGGAGACGTCTATTACTTTACAATTCAATCTTTTCATTATATCTCTAGAATATTCTAATTCTAAATTGATTCTCTCTACATTGGCATAATTAGCACTAAAGTCCAGTCCTAGGGTCTTAAGTCTCTCTCTTCTTATTTCATTTAACTTATAAGGATCTGCCACTAATCCTATTATTCTCCTCTTATCTTTTTCAAATAATTCTTTAGGAGGCATGACCTCAGGTACTAAGGGTACATTTGCTACCTTATAATTTTTATGGGCTAGATACATACTCAAGGGGGTTTTTGAAGTTCTTGAAACACCAACTAAGCATATATCAGCTTTTTTTATACCTCTGGGATCTTTTCCATCATCGTATTTCACCGCAAATTCAACTGCTTCAACTTTTTTAAAGTAATCTTCATCTAACCTTCTAATTATTCCTGATTCTCTCTTTGGAGTTACTTTTAAAGTGTTTTCTAAAGCAATTAAGGGTGGAGTCATAACGTCTACTGTAAGTATCCCTCTCTTTTTTCCATTTTCTTCTATAAAATCTCTGGTTTTCTCAGAAACTGTAGTATATATGATAAGACTCCTACCTACTTCAGCTTCATCAAATATTCCCCTTATCTGATCTTCACTTACAATATAAGGATATCTTTTAATATCATATTCTTCAGTGAATTGCCTTACTGCTGCTCTAGCAATAAGCTCTCCAGTTTCTCCTATTGAATCTGATATTACATAAATAGTAAGCTTACTTTCCATATAATCCTCCTTATAACTCTTCTCCCAGTTCTACAAACAATCTAGTTATATTAGTCTTAGTGATTCTTCCTATAACAATTAAAGTCTTATCTTTTATAATCTCAACTACTGGCATACTATCTATTTCATTTTCTATCAGTTTTTTAGCAGCAAATAATGCTGATTTTTCTGGAGTAATATATACTATATGGGGCGTCCGTGTCATTATAACACTTACAGGTACAGTATATAAATCTTTTCCACCCATTAGAAACTTTATAATATCTTTTCTAGAAACAACACCTGATAAAACTCCTTTATTTGAAAGAAAAACAGATCCTATATCTTCAACAAACATAGCAACTATTACATCATATACTAATGTTGTATCTTCTAAAACTACAGGAACAGAGTAAATTTTTTCTACAGTTATATTTTCTAGACTGTTGGATATATTATTTAAACTTTTCCTTCCAATATAAAAATAACCAACTCTAGGTTTAGCATCTAATATTTCAACCATGGTTAAAAGAGCTAAATCAGTTCTTAAAGTTCCCCTTGATAAGTTTAATCTATTGGCTATTTCTTCTCCAGTAATAGGTTCATTCTCTTTTACAATTTTTATAATCATCTCTTGTCTTTTGCTAAATTGAATTGGACCCACCACCTATTTTAATATAAAGTTATAATTAATTTATTATTACGGATAAGTCACACACCTTTATCATAGTATCATATATTATTTTTAGCAAAGCTAATCGATTGTTTTTAAGTTCTTCATCTTCCACCATAACCATAGTATTATCTAAAAATAAATCTATAGGCTCTTTCAAACTAGTCAGTAGATCTAAGGCTTTATCATAATCCTTTTTATTAATATGATTTAAAGTATCTTCTTCTATACT
>CAZBAK010000015.1:0-6126 GCA_964489715.1 uncultured Tissierella sp.
CTAAAATTAAATCAACTTTAGTTTCTTCTAACATATCCATAAGTTCCTTATTGCTATTTCCATCATTTATAATTACTATATT
Source organism: uncultured Tissierella sp. (assembly GCA_964489715.1). Taxonomy (GTDB): domain Bacteria; phylum Bacillota; class Clostridia; order Tissierellales; family Tissierellaceae; genus Tissierella_A. Next base: position 83 of record CAZBAK010000015.1, read on the forward strand.
CCATTTCCTCCTGGCCTTCTCCAGGATTTTCCCCCATATCAAGATAGGACCAGCTTGTATTCCTATCTATAATATTAATAGTATCCTCTACTTTTTCTAAACTTTTGTCCTCAACTTCTAGTAGAGCAAATCTTTCATTTATCAATACAAATAAACTCACTAGGAAGAAGCTGATAAATATAAAATAAATTGCCTGTCTTTTGATCTTTTCTTTTGACTTTTTGCCCATATTATCACCTTTCCTTCCTTAGGAGCTATTTTAATTTATACAGTTATAGTAGAGGTCTTCTATATGTTCATCTAAAAAGGAAAATCTCTTTTCTATTGCTCCCTTTAGCTGATCAATAGCCTGATTATAATTCTTGATTGCTCTTTCTGAATCATTCATCAAGTTTTTTTCAAATGTATAGCCCCATATTACAAAATTCCTTTTTCTAGCCTCTTCTATCTCTTTTTCATATCTGTGGATATGACTATACATATATTCTGTCTTAAGTGTTCCCTTTCTCAATTCAGCATATCTAGCTACTACTTTATCCACAAAGAGCCTGTCCTTTAATAGCCTGTCAAACCAGGAGTTTTCAAGCAGTCTAAATTTCTCAAAATCACTTGAAAACCATTGGTAGTTATCATAGCTATTGTTAAAATCCCATACAGCAAATCTTAAGGGTTCTCCTATATCCTTATACAGATAGGTGGATAGATTTCCTGCATCTATATTCATAACAACTTCGTTTAAGATAAAATAGTCTACAAAATTTTCCAAGTCAATATAATTTAAATAGCCCTTATGACTATCCCTAAAATCATGGGAGTATAGGGCTTTTTCAAATTTATTTATATCTTTCTCTATCCACTTTCTTTGTTCCTTTGTTATATTTTTATGGGAGGGATAGGAGATGTAGAGACTGTTAAGGGTCTTTCCCTTTAATAATCCATAGCTTTCTAGAGGATCTAGTTTTGTTTCTACCCTATCCCTATTTAATATATAGGCAGTTTCTCCAGTCAAGAGTCCAAAGTCCTTTAGATCTAATCTATTTTCTCCCCTTGTAATAGGCTCTACTGCTAGGTAAACTCCCCTATATTTTCCATCTACAAAGACCTCACAAAACTCTGACTTTGGTGCCCAGTGGAATATCTCTCTTGATAGATTATAGATCAGGTGATTTCTAAGCAAGGTCATATCTAGAAATGGTCCATTTAAAACCCACTCACTGTTTTCTCCCATGCCAAATAGATCATAGTCTTTTGACTTGGGAACTCCTCTTTCTTTGAAAAACTCAATCCTATACTGCTCCTTATCAAAGCCAGAATAGGAAGAAGCACCTCTTAAATTTATAGTTGCTGGGATTAATCTATCTGGCTCTTGACTTATATTCTTTTCTCCACCAGCATTTGATATGGCAATAGTAGCCCAGATCTTTTCTTCTTTGGAAATCTTCTCTCCCTGGCTATTTATATATATTAGGGGATGTTTTGACTTAAAATCTCCTAAGCCATAGTAATCCAAAAATTTCATATCTGGCCTTGCCCAATCTTCTAGGTCCCTTTCTAGGCTCTTAGGTTTTTTACTTGCCTGTCTAGACTCTAAGCTAGTATGAACACTATTAGCTAGAAAAATACTTGTAGAGAAGATTAAAACTATTATTAAACTTATTATTCTTTTTTTCATAGTCTGCTCCTAGCTTATCTTTATCTGGATATATCATCTGTCTGTTCCACAAGATTTACACGTTCTACTCCCTGAATTTTCATCAGTCTCTGTGATATATCAATCAAGTTTTTTTCATTTGATTTAACTAGTACAGCTTCTTGCACAGTATAGATCATTTCACAACTTTCAGAGGTCATGTTTTTAATGGTCTGATGTGCCTTGCCATTAAAATGACTTTCTACCACTGATTCTATATTGTTTTGACTCTCTATATTTCCCTGAATAATCAAGAGATTTCTCCCATCCATAAGTGTCTGCTTTGTTAAAATCATAAATAAAAATATAAATACACTTCCTATTCCAATAAGGGAATATTGAGATACTCCACACCCTATACCCACTGCTATTGCCCAAAATATAAAGGAAGCATCTCTTACATCTTTGATTGCAGTACGATACCTAATTATAGAAAGGGCACCTACCATACCTAGGGATAGGGCTATATTATTGCTTATTATACTCATAATCATAGTAGTAACTATGGTTATAGTGCCTAGGGTTAAATTGAACTTCCGACTATAGGCAGTACCTGAGTAAGTCATCTTATAGGTTATCATTATAAAAAATGCGGCTATAAGTGCAACAAGATAATTTATTATAATTATAGATATGCCTATTGTTTCCTCTCGATAGAGGTTTTCAATGATAAAATCTTTCATAATCATCCTCCTGTTTTATATTAACAATCTAGATTCTGAATATTTACTATTGGCTTCTGCTAGATTATCAATCTTGTAAATTATACTCTTAAAAAATGATGGCAGAAAGCCATTATACTTGATCTCTAAAACACCTAGATCCTCATTTAAAAGAGGAATAAGGGCCAGGTCTTTTTTAAAGAGCCCATAGGGGTCTATAGTTCCCCTTATGGAAGTGTCAAAGCTTATTCTAAAATCATTGATTGCATAAAAATAAGCTATCCGTTCATATTGAATAATGGTCTTTGGCCTATAGGCATTAGCTGTTATTTCATTGTATAGAAACTTAGCAAAATCTTCTTCTCTTTCCAGTAAAAATTCACTTCTTCCCCTCTCCATAAGTAAGGCTTGATCTTTTGAAATAATCAAGGAGGTCTTCCTTCCATCTGTATTGCTTTTAGACTTATATTCCAGCTTAGCCCAGTCTGAGTCTGGAGAGTAAGTTCTTAAGCGGATTTTTCTCTTTTCCATGACTCCAGCCAGATTATCAAATAGATCTCTATCATCTTTATGAAAGAATTTTTTCATAGTTCTACTGGAGTCTGGATTTCCCATTTCATAGGCATTTTGTGAGTAAATTACATCTTTTATAGGGTAGTTGTCAAATATTTCCTGGACTTCCTGGAGCTCACTTCCAAGAAGATTATTCCATTTTAAGTTGATATAGTAGATATCCCTATAGTAGTTTGCCAAATATGGCAGCATATATCTCCCCGATTCATCTGAGATAAAAAGAAGGGTCTCATCTTTTTTATTCTCAGCCTTTCCATCTCCTTCAACTATGGCCCACTGAAAGCTCTTACTACTTATGATAGACCCATGGCCTAGGCCTGACTTGCTAATAGTGGGTCTCTTAATATTCTCTATTTTACCATCTTCATCCTTTAAAAAGACCTTGCTGGCATTCATAGCTTCTCCTAGTATATAGTAATAGATAGGCTCTTGGGGGATCTTTTCTAATAGTTCATAGATTTCGCTTGATTTATCAAATTTTGCTCTTTCAAGAGCATATAGATCTCCCCTATACTTTCTGTACATATGCTCTTCATAACTATCTAAGGAAATAGGGTCTTTGATCTCTAAAGCCTTGGCTACTTCCTTTGAAGCGTAATATCCTCCTCTGGCAGTGATTGAATCATAGGTCCTGTAAAAAATATACTCATCCTTGTGCTCCTTGAATACTTCTCTTAAATCTAGAACTGAAGCTAGGCCAGTAAAACTTTCCTCTAGTTTCCTATAATAGTCTTCATATTCAGCCTTATCCCGAGAGTAGCCCTCTTCAAATATAACTCTGTTGCTTATAGGAACAATAAATGAATTTACATCTTCTGGAAAGCTAGCACTTAAATTTTCCCAGCCTCGCCGCATATTCTCTATATATTCTTCTCTATAGGCAAAACGCCTAACTATCCTATCCCTATAATATACAAATTCTTCATTGCCATAGAATATGTCATCTGACAAGATTACTTCTTCTGATCTTTCATCTGCTTCTAATTCTTCTTTTACTCTAGCTTTTCTTTCCGTTGGATCATCTTTAGCTTGAAAGTTTACTAGATAGTCTAGAGCTATTAAGCTAATTAGCATAACCAGCAAAAGAAATGTACCCTTGATCATTTTTTTCTTATTTAAATTCACCCTAGTACACCTTCTTTTTGTCTACTTTATAGAATACCAGCTTTTCCTCTGGTATTTCTACTATACCTGCTTGACCTTTACATCTTTCTGGCAGAATTATTCTCTCTAGTCCAGAACATTCTCTAAAGCTACTTACCCCTATTTTTCTAACTCTCTCAGGTAGTCTTATTTTCCTTAAGGACTTACATCCTCTAAAAGAATGGTCTTCTAGAACTTCCAGCTTTGAACTCTCTTCAAAACTTACTTTTTCCAGGCTAGAACATCCACTAAAGGCCCCTCCAGAAATACTTGTAAGATCTGCTGGAATTTCAATCTTCTCTAAGCTCTTACAATTCTCAAAGGCAGAAGCCCCTATGCTATCTAGACCTGGACAGCCTTTTAGAGCTATATCTTCTAGGCTCTTACAATCTGCAAAGATATTTCCACAAACTACTGCACCTTCACTCAATCTCACTCCCTTGTGGGAACGAACATCACCTTGGATAATTATATTTTCATTTATATTTAGATTTCCATCAGAGATTATAGTAAAGTCTATAACTCCCTCCTTATTTACCATTTCATCATTTACATATCTTATGTTTTTTTCTTTATTCATTTGAATGGGCATATTATAAATTTTAGGATTCTTCCCTTCTCTAGGGTCAAATTCATCTCCTGGATATTGTCCTATTCTTATTTCCGGGGCATAGAGTCTCTGAAATTTACAATTTCTTCCTATGCTCATGCCTACAGCGCTGGATGCACTGATACCCAGGTCACAGTTGTCGTAAATGGCCAGTGTTCCCTTTGAATCCAACCACCTTACAAAGCTTGTATTGGAAGCTACTAGCATATCTCCTTGGCTATAGGCCGCTCTTAGTCTTAAGTACTTGTGTCCGCTAAGTATAAGATTTCTTCCTGCATATATTTCTTTTTCAAATCTTTCTATACCCCTTGATCTATAATCAGCTTTTTTGGCGATCACCAGCTTGTCTATAACTTTGATTGATTTATCCTCAAGTTCTCCATCTATATATTCTTCTGCCTTAGATAGATTTATTACACAGTTATTGGCCTGGTCCATGTTAGTTTGAATCAGATTTGCAAAAGATTTGCCAAAGTATCTTGGATCTCTAGTCTTTTCCTGATTTATCCCAAGTACTTCTCCCTGATTTCGCCTATAATATATACTTGCAATTAAAAGTGGTGCAAGTAGCAATATACTAAAAGCTAGGGCAAATAACCAAATCATAAGTTTTCCTCCCTTTAGTCTTCAGTTTTAAATTCTTCTCTTATATAGTATCGGTCTTCTTGTTCAAATCTTATTGTCTTTACCCACTTTACTCGCCTATGTGTTATTAGGTCTGCTACTGCGTCTAAAAATCCCAGGCTAATATTCCACATATAAAAATAAAAATTAAACATAAGCAAGGGCAGTAAATAAGCCTCTCCCCTTATTCCATCAATTATCAGGGCTGTTCCTATTTGAAAGAAGGGAGCAAAGTTTCCAAAGGAACTATAAACTCCAATAAAGAATATAACCCAATAACCGGCAAATACATCCATTTCCCCTAGGAAAAAAAGAATTATTGAAACAACTTGACCTAGAGCCAATAGAAATGGAACAGCATATACAAATAACAACAATATTCCATCTATTTTTTCCCTTACTGTCATAGCCGATGTAGTAATTGTCCTAAAGAAATTTCTAAATAGAACTTGATTGTGACCCCTGGCCCATCTTCTTATTTGCTTTCCACGGACTTGTAGAGTTTCTGGAGCTTCTTCATAGCATTCAGCAGAATTGGCATAGATAACCTTCCATCCATTTGTATATAGCTTGTAGGTAAGTTCTGTATCCTCAGCTAATATAAGGGGATTAAAAGCTCCTAGCTCCATAGTAACATCCTTTCTAAAGCCACCTACAGTACCCCCATATTGGGGAATTAGTTTTAAATTGTATCTGGCCTGCTGGTCAACTTGATAGCCTCCTGAACGTTCTAGATTTATCA
>CAZBAK010000015.1:6226-30505 GCA_964489715.1 uncultured Tissierella sp.
CTTGAGCATGTCCTTAGCCGGCCTGTAATCTGCATCAAATACAATAATTATTTCACCTCTGGCTAGCTCCATAGCTTCATTTAACCCTGCTGGCTTTCCCCTTTCTCCACCACTCCTATGAAAGGGTCTTATAAACTCATACTTTCTATGATATTCATCTAGCATTTCTCTTGTTCTATCTGTTGAATTATCATTTATAGGTATTATTTCTATCCTATCCCTATCATAATCACACTGCAAGAGAGACTCTATAACATTTTCCAGAACCTGCTCTTCATTGTGCATGGGTATTAAGACAGAGATGGACTTCATTCGACTGGAGTAGATATCATTGTAGTAAAGTCTTTGCCTGCCTAGTAGGCGATTGTTGGTAAAGACAAAGTGCCTTAACATATATATAAGCATAACTATAATTACAAATACCATATATCCTCTTAATATATTTATGACCATATCCACTCACCACTTCCTCTTGTAGAATCATAGAGCTCTACCATTTTATTTACGAAAATTGAATAGATTCCTAACAGGTATAGGAAGTCGAAAAAGGGCCCAAACACAAAAAACATGGGAGCCATATAGAGTATGGAAAACTTTTGAATAATATATAAAAATAGTATATATCTTATAATTCCAAATATTAAAGAATAGGATAAGGTCCCAAGAAATGTAAAGATCTTATAGGTAAATCCTACACCTCCAAAAAAACCTGTTAAAAGTCCTGTTAAAATAATAAACATAATCCATATGGCAAGCTGTTGTTTCATATATAGGTCAGAGTATCCTAGGGCTGAGTAGGGGAAGTAATTTGCTGCAAAGATAAAATAAATACAATTTATAAGATGTATTGTCATGGCCACAGTTAAATATATGGAGATCAGTTTTTCCTTTCTTTTTCCACTATTTACAAATAAAATTAAAGCTAGTGTTACTAAGAGATTTAAAAAGCTAAAGCCAATAGATGGATAGACTGTAGGTAGCTCTATATGTTCTAGCCTTATTAGGGAAGTAAGCTGGCTGCCTACGATTTGCATAGGTATCCCTGGGAAATACTTACCCAAAACTTTTATTCCAAGATAGGACATTAGGCTGGATATATTTGAAATATTTAATAAAAGCAATACAAGGCTAGGTAGGACAATAACTAAAAAATATAAACTGGTCTTAAATTTATCTACCTTTAGTCGCCTATAGCTTCTGGAATAAAATATCTTTTCTTTTTCAGTCATAAATTCACCTCTTTATCTATTATTCTCTTTCTATCTATTCTAATCACATCAAGATCAAGGCAGATAAATATATATTTATCTGCCTTGATCTTGCTTATATAAAATAATCCTTCAAGTATTTTTTTATATATTATTTTACTCTATTGTATAGGAAATATTGGTAGGGAACATCATCTTGATAGTATATATCTGAAGTTATACTATGCTCCCAATCATCAAGTTTATCTAAGTTTATCATAGAAGTATCAGCTTTTTCAAACTTTTTATAGATCTTCGTAATATAGGCCTGGGTGGCAGAATCTATAAGTTGCTTTACTATATTTCCCCCTCCTATCATGTAGTTTGATAGTTTTCCATGGGGATTTATCCTGTCTAGGGTCTCATAGAGTTCTTCTATAGAGTTAACCACTATGGCATCTTCTACCTTATAGTCTTTATCTCTTGTTACAATTATATTTGTTCTATTAGGTAGGGGCTTGCTCTCTGGCAACGATTCAAATGTCCTTCTTCCCATTATAATAATATTATTGGTTGTCATCTTTCTAAATCTCTTTAAATCTTCTGAGATCTTAATAAGCAAATCATTTTCATAGCCTATATTCCAATTTTCATCTACGGCAAATAGTAATTTCATATCATACTTTCTCATTATATATTCCTCCTAAAGCTTATATTGGCATCTTATCCTCTATATTAGTTAGTTGTTGTTTTTTTATCTCTAGATTATAAGTATCGGTAGTACTCATAGTAACTTTAATATTAAAGTTCTTAGAAATTAAAAATCTATCCTCTATTAAACTTTATAACAACAACTCTGTCTTATCTATTATATGTACCCATTTTTATAAAAATTTTTCATAGGAAGATATATAAATATATTATTCAATAATAGGGTCCTGCTTTAAAATGTTTACAATACTAGGTTAGATAAAGATCCATCTCCTTATATGCCATTTTCTCCTTGAGAATATAATTAATAAATAGACGTAAAAAAATCCACTAATATTTATTATCAGTGGCAATGTTTAATAATTATTTAGTAATATGCGGGAGACTACGGGAGACCACAGGTCTCCCCTACAAGCTAGGCATATCCATATGTAGGGATACCTGTGGTCTCCTTGCAAGTCAGGCATACCCATATGTGGGGGATAACTGTGGTCTCCCTTGCAAGTCAGGCATATTCCATATGTAGGGGCTAGCTTTGCTGGCCCGCTGTTTCATTATATGCTACTGATGCATCTTGCCTTGATACTATTATCCCTTGATTAACTTTATCAAACAAACTTTCAAGTATTTACTTTTATATATTATTTGGCTCTTATTTTACTCTATTATATAGGAAGTACTGGTAGGGAACTCCGTCTTCATAATGAATATCTGATGTAATATTAGCTTCCCATTCATCACTTTTATCTAGATTTGGTATGGAAGTATCAGCTTTTTCAAACTTTTTATAGATCTTAGTAATATAGGCTTGAGTACAGGACTCTATAACTTGTTCTGCCAGATTCCCTCCTCCTATCATATAGTTTGATAGTTTTCCATGGGGATTAAGTTTATCCAGGGTGTCGTAAAGCTCTTCTATAGAGTGAACCACTATGGCATTTTCTACCTTATAGTCCTTGTCTCTGGTTACAATGACATTTGTTCTATTAGGTAAGGCCTTGCTTCCTGGTAGGGATTCAAATGTCTTTCTTCCCATAACAATAATATTATTTGTTGTCAATCTTTTAAATCTTTTTAAGTCTTCTGAGATCTTCATAAGTAGTTCATTCTTATAACCTACATTCCAATTCTCATCTACTGCAAATGATAATGCCATTTCGTGCTTTTCCATTCTATATTCCTCCTAAGATTTGTGTTAATCTATTATATATTATTAGTTGTTATTTTTTATTTTAAAATTTTCTAGTAACAACTCTGTCTCATCTTTTATATATACCCATTTTCATAAAATACTTTCATATAATGTTAAATTTATATTATAATAGGTATAATAAAGACAAGGAGTGATTTTGTGGAAAATTTAAAGGAAAAGTTAAATAAATATGCAAAACTTTGTATCAAGGTAGGAATAAATATAAAAAAGGATCAACCCCTAGTTATAAACTCTCCCATAGAGGCCTTGGATTTTGTAAGGCTGCTTGCGGAAAACGCTTATGAGGAAGGTGCCAGTGAAGTTCATGTAAATTGGAATGATGAAGAACTTACCAAGTTAAAATATAGGCATTCACCTATGGAGATTTTTGAAAACTATCCCCAGTGGAGGGCAGATGGACTAGTGGATTATGCTAAGAAGGGAGCTGGCTTTATTTCCATATCTAGTGAAGATCCTCAGCTTTTAAAGGATATGGATCCCCAAAAGATAGCCGCTGCCAATAAATCCGCCTCTATAGCTTTAAAGGAATATAGAAATTATACTATGAATGATATCAATCCCTGGCTTGTAGTTTCTACTGCATCTAAGGCCTGGGCCAAGAGTGTTTTTCCAGATTTAGATGAAGAGGAGGCAGTGGAATCACTTTGGCAGGCTATCTTCCAGGCCAATCGTATAGATCTTCCTGATCCTGTCCAGGCATGGAAAGATCATGTAGACCATTTAAAGAGGAAAGTTGATTTTTTAAATCAGAAAAAAATCAAATCCCTACACTTCCAATCTTCCAATGGAACAGATCTAAAGGTAGAACTTCCCCTAGGACATATTTGGTCAGGGGGAAGTGCAGTTACCTCTGGTGGAGTTGATTTTGTTCCCAACATGCCTACAGAGGAAGTTTATACTATGCCTAGTAAGTATGGAGTCCATGGTATTGTTTACAGTAGTAAACCTCTTAACTATGGGGGAAAGCTGGTAGATGATTTTAAACTAGAATTTAAGGATGGTAAGGTTATAGACTATGAGGCTAGGCTTGGAAGAGAAGTATTGGAAGATCTATTTAAAATAGATGAAGGTGCCATGCGTCTTGGAGAAGTTGCCCTTGTTCCCTATGATTCACCTATTTCTAATTCTGACATTATATTTATGAATACCCTATATGATGAAAATGCCTCCTGCCATCTTGCTTTTGGTAAGGCATATCCTACCACTATAGAGTGTGGAGAAAATATGAGTGATGAAGAGTTGGATGCACACAATGTAAACGATAGCTTAACTCATGTGGATTTTATGATTGGTAGAGAGGATACTGATATAGTAGCTGAAAGTCTAGAAGGAGAAAAAATTCAAATATTCAAGGATGGTAATTGGGCATTTTAAATAAAGAAGGGCAGGTCTTAGAATATAAGTCTAGGACCTGCCCTTTTTTAGGTTTTTTTAATAAACTTTTCTCCACATTTAGGACATCTTATCTTTATCTTGCCCTTGCCCCTAGGGACTCTTATCTTTTGCCTACAGTTTTTACAAGTGAAGTATTTATACTTTTTTCTGTTTCTTCTTTTTTGCTTGCCCCTATTCCATAGGTCTCTAATGGGCTTTACACTTTTTAAAAACTTTTGATTTTCCAGGTATCTTTTACTGGTGTTTTTTGAAAAGATCCTATAATATGCATAGGCAAATATTATTAAAGATAGAGAAGATAGTGCACTTCCTATCCTAAAAACTCTTGAAAAAAGAGTCAATATTAGGGCTATTACTATTAAGGTCCTACCCATTGTATCTATACCATATCTGCCATACATAAATTTTCTGAGCCAGTTCATATATCATTCCCCTATTTTTTTAACTTTATGATCTTACCACTTTAATGATAGTCTACATCTAGTGTTATCTTGAATTCTTTATTTGGATATCTCTTTTTTAACATGCTCTTAGCCTTGCTTATTATCTCTTCTTCCCTGAGGATCCCCTTTATCATACTTCCATGTATAACCATATCAAATTCTACAATCCTTACTCCATCTTTTTCAATTATATCAAAGTCATGCATAGATTTATATAGAGGATAGTTTTTTAAAACTGACTTTATCTCTGTTCTTATCTTATATCTGGTCTCTGACTCTTCTTCTAGAGGATCCATGTGGATTATAAGAGTCATACCATATTTTTTTCCTATTTCTTTTTCTGCCCTGGTGATCTCTTCATATACTTTTACTATGTCAAGACTGGCTGGAAATTCTACATCTATAACTGCCATGGTTTTGCTTTCTCCATAGGAGTGAATAAACAAATCATGGGTTCCAGTTATATAGTCATAGGACATAATATCTTCTTTTATTCCCTTTATAACTTCTTTTGATGCAGATTCACCTATTAAGGGGCTTACAGTTTCCCTTACTATATTAAAGCCATTATATAGGATTAAAATAGAAACCACTATACCTATATAGCCATCTATGGCTATATTGCTATATCTAGAAATTACCAGGGATATAACTACTACAGATGCCGTTAGTATATCTCCCAGAGAATCTATAAATAGGGCCCTTATGGCCTTGGAGTTTATCCTGTAGCTGACCTTTCTATTGAAATAAGCCAGCCAGACTTTAGCAAATATAGATAGGATCAATATTATAAGCAAGGCCAGTTCAAATCTTACTGGACTGGGATTTATGATCTCCTTAAAGGAGGATAGGATAAACTGAAAGCCTAGCAGCATAATTATAAAGGCTATGACAAGTCCTGATATATATTCTACTCTTCCATGACCATAGGGATGTTCCTTGTCAGGAGGTAGGTCTGCCAGTTTAAAGCCTATAAGGGTTATTATAGAGGATAGGGTATCTGCAAGATTGTTGAATCCATCCGCTATAACACCTATAGAAGAAATCAAGAAGCCTATTGCCAGTTTAACTACAGCTAGGACTAGGTTAAGCACTATACCTACTATACTGGTCATATATCCTATATTACGTCTTTCTTCCTCTGGATTATCTGTATTTTTTATAGCTCTTCTTATTAAAAAATTTGTCATAAGATCTATCCTTTAAGTCTATTTTTTCAACATATTTTTATTTATATATAGATAAAATTAAAGAGCCTATGAAAGATTATCTATTTCACAGCTCTTTAATCTATGGTATTTTATGGTTTTAAGTTTATAAATTCATAGAGTTTATCTACTTCTAATTGTCCAGGAGCAGAAGCTTTTTCCAAGGTTCCAAATGTTATGCTTGAGCCAAAGGTTTCTCCAGATATTCTACTTATGGTTCCTAAATCTCCCATAGACATAGTAACTATTGGAGTTTCTGTATATCTACTCATGGCATTTGTAGTGTTTAAAAGAGATAAAACATCTTCAGGAGTTTTTGACATAACTGCCAGCTTTAAGATATCTGCATTGGTGTTTTCTATCTTTCTTAAAGTATTGATCATATCTTCCTTGGCTGGTGTTTTAGAAAAATCATGATTGGAACCTATTACAAAGACCTCTTCCTTGTGAATAGTCTCTATAAGCTCTTGAGTTTTATCTTCATCTAGGAAAACTTCAACATCGATTATATCTACTAGCCTAGATTTAGCAACATAGCTATTTAAATCTATATAATCTTCTAAAGTAATGTCTTTTCTTCCACCTTCTTCTTTGCTTCTAAAGGTAAATATAATAGGCATGTCAGCTATATTTTCTTTAAAGTATTGGAGAATATCCTTTATTTTTTCCTTGTTCAATGGGTCTTGAAAAAAATCTACTCTCCACTCTATTATGTCTACTTTTTCCATATCTATATCTTGTATTTGTTCTATGATCTCTGCTTTTGTATCACCTGTTATTGAAACAGCAATTTTGGGAGTTCCCTCTCCTATTGTCAAGTTCTTTACCTTTATGATTTTCAAAAGATCACCTCATTTTGCATACTTTCTATTACACTCCTTGGCATTTTTTTATTTGTCCATATTTCTAAGGCTAAGGAACCTTGATATATAAGCATATCAAGACCATTCATCCTTTCACAGCCTCTTTCTTTTGCCAGAGACAAAAACTTTGTCTCTAAAGGATAGTATATCACATCTGCAACAAATAAATCTCTATGAAATGTATTTTTATTTTCTATTGGACTCTTATGGATACTAGAGTCCATACCTAGGGAGGTAGTATTGATAAGGATATGGCTATCTTTTACTTCTCTCTCTACTAGTTCTTCTTTTAATTCCAAGCTTTTGCAAGTAACTCCCCTTATGTTTTTATCTATAATTTCCTTGATCTCCTCAGCTGCCTCTAAAGTTCTATTGGCTATGACAATTTCTCCAGCACCCTTAAGAGCCAGCTCAATGGCTATAGCTCTTGCAGCCCCGCCTCCTCCTAGAATAGTGATCTTTTTATCCTTATATTGAACTTTTCTTTTTTCCAGAGACTCTATAAAACCCTTGCCGTCTGTATTGTAGCCTATAAGCTTTCCCTCCTTATTTAGGACAGTGTTTACTGATCCTATAAAGCCTGCAGATCTGTCTATCTTATCCAGGTCTTCTAGGACATCTTCCTTAAAGGGCATAGTAAGGTTAAAGCCCCTTACATTTAAAAGCTTCATGGCATCTAGGGCTTCTCCTATAGATCCTCTTTCAATATTAAAGGCCATATATGAATAATCCAATTTTAGCTCTTCAAAGGAAAGATTATACATATAGGGTGACTTACTGTGTGCTACTGGATTTCCCAGTAAGCATATAAGCCTTGTAGCTCCATTTATCTCTTTCATAAATTACCACCTTCAAATTTATCTTTTAAAATTCTCTCCTATAGCTGCCAAGCAATTTAAAATAGCTACTATTTTCCTTTATAAAGTCTAGAGCTCTTTCTACCTGAGGATCACTTATATGACCTTCAAAATCAATATAGAAAAAGTATTCCCAGGGCTTGCCTACCAGGGGCCTTGACTCTATTCTTATCATATTTAGATTATTTTCTTTAAATATGCCTAGATTATCATAGAGGGCTCCTACTCTGTCTGGGCTGGAGAAAACTAAACTTATGGCATCATCTTTATAACTAGCTTCTAATTTCTTGCCTATTATTATAAATCTTGTGTAGTTACTGTCACTATTATTTATATCCGTTTTTAAGATCTTCAATCTATTTAAATCCGCTGCCCTCTTGCTTCCTATGGCCCCTATATTTTTAAGGTTTTTTTCCCTTACCAGCTCTGCACTTAGGGCAGTGTTGTGGTAGGGAAGCAGCTGGAAGTTTTCGCCTTCTAGAAAATTACTACACTGCTTAAAGGCTTGGGGATGAGAGTAGAGGGTGTCTATATCCTTTAACTCTGCAGACTCTACTCCCATTAGATTATGATCTATTTTCAAGGTCATATTTCCAACTACATATAGGCCATATTTTCTCAAGAGATCATAGACTTCTGTTATGGCACCTGTAGATGAGTTTTCAATAGGCAGAACTCCATAGTCTATACTATCTTCTTTTAGATATTTAAAGACATCTTCAAATTCTTTTACTGGATATGTCTTTACATCTTCTCCAAAATATTCATAAAGTGCCTCTTCACTATAGGAACCCTTAGTGCCTTGAAAACATACATTTTTAATTATATCTCCTTCCATCTTTGACTTTTGATAGTCCTTGCTTATATTCATAAAACTTCTGTAAAAGTCCTCTAAATAGGGAGCCAGTTTTTTATCCCTTAGATGGGAAATGTTTTTTTCTATCAGGCTGGCCTCTCTGGAACTATTTAAAACTGGAAGTTGATTTTTAATTTTATATTCTGCCACCTGACTTACAGTCTTCATTCTCTCTTCAAATAGTTCTACTATTTGCCTGTCTATAAGGTCTATCTCTCTTCTTAAATCTTCTAAATCTTTCATAGCTTCATCTCCATTAGTAAATCTAGTATAGCTAGGGCTGTTACAGCTTCCAATACTGGTAGAGCCCTTAAAACTATACAAGGGTCGTGTCTACCTACTATTTCTATAGAGCTGTTTTCTTTTTTCTTTATATCTACTGTTTTTTGTGCTTTTCCTATGGATGGAGTTGGTTTAAGGGCTACCCTAAAGACTATAGGCATGCCATTGGAGATTCCCCCAAGTATTCCTCCATTGTTGTTTGTATAAGTCTTCACCCTTCCATCTTCTATATAAAATTCATCATTGGCTTCTGAACCCTTCATCTTGGATATATGGAAGCCTTGACCAAATTCTATGGCCTTTACACCAGGTACGGAAAAAATCATAGATGATATTTTGCTTTCTATGGAATCAAAGAAGGGGCTACCAATTCCAGCTTCTAGATTTATAACTCCTAGTTCTACAACTCCCCCAATAGAGTCTCCCTCTTTTTTTGCTTCTAATATGGCCTCTTCCATCTCTTCTGACTTATTCTTTAAGAGTGTGGGAAGCTTCTTCGCTTTTAATTCTTCTAAGAGTCCTAGGGAGATATTGCTTTTATGGAATTCTTCATCTTCCACCTCTCCAATACTCTTTATGTGGCTTCCAACTACTACTCCCTGGAGCTTTAGGATCTGCTTTGCTATAGCACCAGCAAAGCAGAGAGGGGCAGTTAGTCTTCCTGAGAAATGCCCTCCACCCCTATAGTCATTGTAGCCCTTATATCTCTTATGGCCTGTGAAATCAGCATGTCCAGGCCTTAAAAGATCCTTGCTCTTCTCATAATCTTTAGACCTAGTATTTGTATTTTCTATTATTGCACAAAGTGGCGTTCCTGTGGTTTTTCCTTGAAAGTAGCCACTTTGGATTTGAAATTCGTCCTTTTCAGCTCTGGAAGTAGATAACTTATCCTTGCCTGGGGCCCTTCTTCTCATCTCAAGATTTATCTCCTGTAAATCCAGATCTATACCTGCTGGCAGTCCGTCTATAACTATACCTACAGATCTGCCGTGGGATTCACCAAATAAGGAGATCTTTATATTATTTCCCCATGTTGAACTCATCGATTTGACCTCCTACACTTTTAAAGTCCTCCCAGAAATGTGGATAGGATTTATTTACTACCTCACTATTTGTTATGGTGACTTCTTCACTACATTTTATGCTTGCTATGGCTAGGGCCATAGCTATTCTGTGATCATTCCAACTATCTACCTGTCCGCCCTTTAAAGATTTCTTTCCCCTTATGTGGAGGCTATCTCCAACTTCCCTTATATCAGCCCCCAGCTTATTTAATTCTGTTGTTATTGCTGTCAGTCTATCTGATTCTTTTATTCTAAGCCTTGCTGCATTTACTATCTTAGTTTCTCCCTGACTTAGGGCTCCAAGTACAGCCAGGATTGGTCCTATATCAGGACATTCTGACACATCAATTACCCTAGCTCTAGTTTTAGACTCTCTAGTTACAAAGGATGAATCTTCTAGGCTTATGTCTCCACCCATTTTTTCAATTAATTCTACTATGGCCTTATCTCCCTGGAGTGAGTCCTTATCGAGACCAGAGGATACTATTTCTTTGCCTAGGATTCCTGCTACTAACCAAAATGCTGCCTGGGAAAAGTCTCCTTCAACCCTATAGTCCCTGGCCTTATATTCTTGGGAACCTTTTATAATAAATTCCCCATAGTCCTTGTTTTCTATTTCTATTCCAAATTTATCTAATACTTCCATAGTAAGATCTACATAGGCTTTTGATTCTAAGTTTCCTATTATCTTTATCTTTGAATCTCCCTCCAATAGAGGCAGCGTAAAGAGAAGTCCACTTATAAACTGGGAACTTATATCTCCCTGGATCTGAAATTCTCCTGACTTTAAAGCTCCTTGAATTTCTAGGGGAAGTCCAGAGTTTTTAGTCTTATATTTTATCCCCTGATTGTCAAAGATCTTGTAGTAGGAATCCAAGGGCCTAGTTACAAGCTTGCCCTCCCCATCAAATACTACATCTGTAGTATTGTATAGGGATATGGGAATTAAAAACCTTAGGGTCGATCCTGATTCTTTGCAGTATATAGTTTCACCTTCCAAGGATCTTGGAAGACTTCCCTGGATTTCTAAGCCATCTTTTCCCCTATTTTCTATCTTAGCTCCCAGGATCTCCATGCCAGCTCTAGTGGCAACTATATCATCTGAAAAAAGTATATTTTCTATAGAGCTCTTCCCCTTACTGAGGGAGGCAGCTATTACAGCTCTATGGCATAGACTTTTTGATGAGGGTATATCTATTTCACCCTTTAATTTACTTGGTTTTATACTTACAGCTTTTATCATTTTATCATCTCCTAGAGTTTTTTTCTTCTCCTACTAGCCTGTCGAAATTGTTCTTTTAAGCTAGCCCTATCTTCTTCTTGGATGGCTTTTTTCATACTTTTCATACTGCTTTCTAAGTCTTCTATTTTTTCTATTAGATTTTCCTTGTTTTCTATAAATAACTCAGTCCAAAGTTCCCCATTTATTTGTGCTATTCTAGTAAGTTCCCTATAGCTGTCTCCTACAACTGCCCCAGTATCTATATTTAAATTGTCACTATTTACTAGGGAAACTGCTAATACATGGGGAAGCTGACTGGTAAAGGCTATAACCTCATCATGTTTTTTGGGAGTCAATTCTATAATCTTTCCAAATCCTATGTTTGTAGCAAGTTCCTTTATAAAGTTAATATTTTCATCCTTATTTCTTGGATTGGGACTTATTATGTAGTTTGCACCCTTAAAGACTTTAGCTGAGGAATAGTCTAGTCCACCATTTTCCCTTCCAGCCATAGGATGGCCAAATACAAAGTCAACCTCCTTGGGAAGAAATTTATTTATCTCTTCTATTAGCCCCTCTTTAACTCCTGTTACATCTGTGATAATAGCATTCTCTTTGAAATTTTTCCTATTTTCTCTGACAAATTCTTCTACTAGCTTTGGGTATAGGCAGATTATAACCAGGTCTGAATTCTTAAGGGGGTATTCTGCCTCTGTAAAGCCCTTATCTATAATAGAAAGGGCCTGGCCCTTGTCCAGGGCCTGTCTGTCTATATCCACAGCCCAAAGATTTTTAGGCTGGAAGCTCTTTAGGGCTTTGGCAAAGGATCCTCCCATAAGACCTAATCCTACAATTGCAATATTCATTTTTTTTATATTAAAGTCTCTCTTCATCTCTTCACTCCCAGTGGCTTTCTAGTCTAGTCCTTGTATCACTTTAAACTGTTAAATTATCATTAGCTTATAATACCATAAAGTCTGGGAAGATAAAAATATTTTTCATATATTTTCTACTTCTCCATCCATTTTATTATTTCATCCCTAAGCTCCTTTAAGTTCTTAGCACTTGTATCTACTATCATATCTGCCCCTTGAAGATAGCTCTCTCTTCTACTATCCATAAGCTCTTTTACAGCTTCTCTGCTATCTCTGCCCTCTAGTAGTGGCCTGTCACTGTCCCTAGCTGTTCTCTTTATAATAGTTTCAAGATCAGCTTCTAAGAGTATGATTTTACCTTTTTTTCTCAAATTAACTATATTTTTAGGATCTAGGGGAACCCCTCCCCCGCAGGAGATTATTACTCCTTCCAGCTGGCTTAGTTCTCTTATGGTTTCTCTTTCCAGCCTTCTAAAATAGTCTTCTCCATGGATCCTAAAGATCTCTGGAATGCTAATCTCCATCTTTTCCTCTATTATTTTATCTGTATCTATATACTCTCTATCTAGACTCTGGCTCAATTCCTTTCCCAAGCTGCTTTTACCTGTTCCCATAAATCCTATAAGCACTATATTTTTTTCCCTTAGCATAGGACTTCACTTCTATCTAGGAGAACTTCTTCTACACTGCCAAGTCCCTTGGGAAGTATAAAGGATATCTTTCCCTCTTTATTTTTCTTATCCTTCATCATATTGTCTAAAAGCTGATCCTTGGATAGTTTACTTATGTCCAGGCTTACTCCTGTAGCTCTTATGAGCTTTTCTATTTTTTCAAAATATTGTCTATCTATCATCTTAAAACTCTTGGCCATTAGGGCCTCATAATACATTCCTATTAGAATAGCCTCTCCATGAGTATAGAGTTCATAGTTTGTAGCCGTTTCCAGGGCGTGGCCTATTGTATGGCCAAAGTTTAGTATCTTTCTGATTCCAAGTTCTTTTTCATCCCTAGATACAATTTCAGCTTTAATAGTACAGCATGTCTTTATGATCTTTTTCATAGTATCTTCTTCTGAACTTAAAATTCTCTCTAGGGAGCCTTCTAGCTCTTCTAGGAAATCATAGTCCCAGATGATTCCATACTTTATGATCTCTCCTAAGCCGCTTATTTTCTCTCTTTTAGGAAGACTTTTAAGACTAGCTAGATCTATAAGAACAGTGTCAGGCTGATGAAAGCTTCCTATCATATTTTTTCCCCCTACCAGATTTACTCCTGTTTTTCCACCTACACTGCTGTCAACTTGAGCTAAAAGTGAAGTGGGGACTTGTATAAAGGGAATTCCCCTCATATAGATGGAAGCAGAAAAGCCCCCTATATCTCCAACTACTCCTCCCCCTAATGCTATTATTTTAGATCTTCTAGTAAAGTTTAGCTCTAGCATCCTGCTTAAAATCTTCTCAACTGTTGCAAAAGTTTTACTAGTTTCACCAGGACTTATTATAAACTTATGGTATTCTCTTTTCCCTAGGGCCTTCTCTATAGCTTTTCCATAGAGAGCTTCTACATTTTCATCTGTCAAGATAAGAAACTTATCTCCTTGACCTATATAGCTATCTATATTACTTATAAGGCCACTTTCAATATAGATGGAGTAGCTATCCTCCTCTAAATCTATAAAAACTCTTTCCATAGCATGACTCCTTTCTCTTTTTTGTTTTTTTGTCTTTATTGTGTTTTAATAAAATACTTTAACCAATTAGATTCTCCTTGTCAAGATATATTTTAAAGATCCCAGGACTAATTTCACAATATACACAGTTTTAAAAATAGTTTGAAAATTTAACTTGACAAGTATGTTTTTTTTGTTTATAATTTGGGATAACAAAGATTGAGGTCTTGAAATTTTTATCCAGGATCTGTAATTTTAGAATATAAGTTAAAAATAGAAAGGTGATTTGCTATGAAAAATTCTTTAAGGATTTCTAAATTTAATAATTATTATTTTAACTTTTACTTTAGCTTTTATTTTTTTAGCTACGGTTATTTTGCATGCAAATATAATAATTATGGAGAAATCTTTCTAAGAAATTTTAATAGTAAATCCTGCCTCCAGGCATAATTTATTACTATCCATTTTTAACATTTGTTAAAAGTGCTCTCTTAGCTAAGAGGGCACTTTTTTTATTTTATTTTTTTATTTCATTAAAGTTGTTTACATTTATAAGGGGGTTATTGATATGATTATAGTTATGAAAAAGGGTGCAGAAAAAGATGTAATAGAAAAAATAGAAAGGAAGATGACCAGTTTAGGATGCCAAGTTCATAGGATCCAAGGATCTGATCATTGTGTCCTAGGCTTAGTTGGAGACACAAGCAGGATAAATCCTGGACAAATCGAAGCAAATCCAGCTGTGGAAAAACTAGTAAGGGTCAATCATCCTTTTAAACTTGCAAGTCGTGACTTCCATCCTGATGACACTATTATTGATGTAGATGGAGTAAAGATAGGTGGAGGAAATGTTACTGTTATAGCTGGCCCATGCTCAGTAGAAAGTGAATACCAGGTTATGACCATAGCCAAGTCTGTTAAAGCTTCTGGAGCTCATATGCTTAGAGGAGGAGCCTACAAGCCTAGAACTTCACCATACAGCTTCCAGGGTATGCAGGAAGAAGGTTTAAAGATCCTGAAAAAAGCTAAAGAAGCTACAGGTCTTCCCATAGTTACAGAAATAATGGATGAGACAAATTTTGATACTGTGGAAAAATATGCTGATATACTACAGATAGGTGCTAGAAATATGCAAAACTTCTCCCTTTTAAAGAGAGCTGGTCTTAGCAAGAAGCCTATACTTTTAAAAAGAGGACTATGTGCCACCTACCAAGAATTCCTTATGTCAGCAGAGTACATTATGTCCAATGGCAATTCTAATGTTATTCTTTGTGAAAGAGGTATACGTACATTTGAAACCCATACTAGAAATACATTGGATCTGGGTATAATTCCTGCCCTAAGAGAGCTTACCCACCTGCCTATTATAATTGACCCAAGTCATGCAACAGGTAAGTGGAACATGATAGAGCCTCTTTCAAAGGCTGCTGTAGCTTGTGGCACAGATGGTCTTATGATAGAAGTCCACCATGAACCTGAGCTGGCTTCTTGTGATGGTCCTCAATCTTTAAAGCCTAAAAGATTCCAAGCTCTTATGGATGCTATTGC
The DNA here is from genome assembly GCA_964489715.1 of uncultured Tissierella sp. Taxonomy (GTDB): domain Bacteria; phylum Bacillota; class Clostridia; order Tissierellales; family Tissierellaceae; genus Tissierella_A. The sequence goes on from CAZBAK010000015.1 coordinate 21,620, forward strand.
AAAAATAGAGGAAGTTAGATAAAAATAGACATGGGTCAGGACTGATGACCCATGTCTATCTATATATCATTTCTCACTAGATCTTCCAGGCTCTCTCTCCTAACAGCTATATAATCCTTTCCATCTCTTATCATTACAAGAGCAGGTCTAGGAATTCTGTTATAGTTTGATGCCATGGAATAGTTATAGGCACCAGTGGTTAAAACTGAGATAATATCTCCACGTTTTACCCCTGGAAGCATTATGTTTTCCTGTAAGATATCTCCACTTTCACAGCATCTTCCCACAAGATCATATTGGGTGTCCCTATCTTCTCTCATTTTATTGGCAGGCAGAACTGTATAGGGGGATCCATAAAGTGCATATCTTGGATTATCAGTCATACCACCATCAACAGACACATAGCTCTTGTAGCCCCTGATATTCTTAACTGTCCCTACTGTATAGAGGGTCATTCCACTATCAGCTACCATGCTTCTACCTGGCTCCATTATGATCTTAGGCATGTCCAGGGAAAGTGATCTTACTTTTTCCTTTATAAAGCTGGCAAGCTTCTTTATATTTTCTTCTATATCTATTAGGGGATCATCTTTTGTGTATCTTACACCATAGCCTCCACCTATATTCAAGGCCAGGGTCTTGTATCCCAGCTCTGACTCTATCTCTGAAATAAATTCCAACATTATACTGGAGCTCTTTATAAATAATTCTGAATCAAATACCTGGGAACCTATATGATTGTGAAAGCCATAGAGTTCTATATTTTCTAAGCCTAGAGTATATTCTACTATCTCCTTGGCCTGACCAGTTTCAATGGCTGTTCCAAATTTAGAATCAACTTTCCCAGTATTTATGGCTTCATAGGTATCAGCATCGATTCCTGGGGTCAGCCTTAGGAAGATTTTTTGCCTTATATTTTGCCTTTTAGCTTCATATTCTATCCTATCTAGCTCTTCTATATTGTCTACTACAAAATATCCTACTTTGTTTTCTATGGCATATTCTATATCAAAGTCAGTCTTATTATTTCCATGAAAATAAGCTCTTTCCATAGAGAAGCCTGCCTTTAAAGCTGTATAGATCTCTCCAGAGGAGACAACATCTATGCCTATATCCTCATCCATCATAATCTGGTATAATCTTTTAAAAGATGCAGCCTTACTGGCATACAGGACTTCAGCCCTAGACCCGAAGTGCTTTTTTAAAGCCTCCTTGTATATATTGCATTTTTCCCTTATTTTATCTTCATCCATTAAATAAAGTGGAGTGCCATATCTTTCAGCCAGCTTTATTGTATCAAGCCCTGCAAATTCTAAATTTCCCTCTTTATTTATAGATATATTATCACAAATCATATATTTTCTCCTATCCTACAAATTTTAAATAAATAGTCTCTATTGCCAGGTCATAGTCCTTTTCATCTATACCTACTATTATATTTATTTGGCTGGAACCTTGATCAATCATTTTTATATCGATAGATGCTTCTGCCAGGGCTGTGAATACTCTCATAGCTGTACCCTTCTCCTCTACCATACCTCTTCCTACAACTGCCAGCATAGCTAGACCATCTTCTATCTTTACCTTGTCTGCTCCTGTTATTGTTTTTATATCTTTCTTTATCTCTTCTTTTATCTCCCTAATCCTATCTGTCTCTAGGACTATAGACATGGTATCTATACCAGTTGGAATATGCTCAAAGGAAATATTGTATTTTTCTAAGATTTCCAGTACCCTCTTTCCAAAGCCAACTTCCTTGTTCATCATATCTTTTTCTATATGAATAGTAGAAAACCCCTTTTTCCCTGCCACTCCTGTAATTATATCCTGGGTGTTTTTTCCATCCCTATTTGGAACTATAAGGGTTCCACTGTCCTTGGGGAAATTTGTATTTCTAATATTTATGGCTATACCAGCTTCTTTAACTGGGAAGATTGCCTCTTCATGCATTATACTGGCACCCATATAGGATAGCTCTCTCAACTCCTTATAGCTTATAGTTTCTATTACCTTGGGATCCTTTACTATTCTAGGATCTGCCATAAGCATACCTGATACATCTGTCCAGTTTTCATATAGGTCTGCATCTACAGCTCTAGCTACTATGGACCCTGTTATGTCTGATCCACCTCTGGAAAATGTTCTTATACTGCCATCAGGCATGGAGCCATAAAAGCCTGGTATAACAGCATAGTGATTTTCCTTTAATATCTTTGATAAAAGTCTATTTGTCTTTTCCTTATGAAATTCCCCATTTTCAGTAAAGAATATGTACTTTTCTGCATCAATAAAACTATATCCCAGATAATTTGCCAGTATCATGGCATTTAAATATTCCCCACGGCTAGCTATATAGTCAGCTTGATTCTCTGTCAAGATAGCTTCTTTGATTTTGTGAAATTCAGCTTCCAAGGAAAGGTCTAATTGTAAATCTTCTATAATCCTATTGTATCTAGCCTTGATCTTTTCAAAGATCTCAGTTATATTTTTTCCTTCCTTTGATAGACTATAAGATTGATTTAAAAGATCTGTCACCTTTATATCTCCCTGGTCTCTCTTGCCAGGAGCTGAGGCAATAATATATCTTCTGGCCCTATCCTCTTTTATTATATCTCTTACTTTTTTAAATTGTTGGCTATCTGAAAGTGAACTACCTCCAAATTTTAATACCTTTATTTCCATCTCTTATTCTTCTCCTTTTAAAGCATATTCTTTCTTAACTCCTCTGGGGTCCTGAAGGATAGGTCTGCTGGTGTAACATCAAATACTGTCTTGCACCCTATAGTTCCTCTATTTCTCATCTTAAAGGCCGCTCTGGCATAGGCAACCATAACAGATGCGTTAAATTCTGGGTTGGAATCCAGTTTTAAATTGTATTCAATTATTTCTTTGTGTTCATCGTCCCAGCCTGTCTTCCCACTCCTTATTACCAGTCCACCATGGGGTATGCCTGAGTGTTCTCTTTCCAGCTCTTCTTTTGTTATAAAGTTTACCTGGGTATGGTAGTTTTCAAAGTAGCCTGGCATAGTTTTAATTTCTTTTTCTATTCTTTCCAGATCCTCACCTTCTTGGGCTACAACAAAGCATTCTCTGGTGTGACTCTTCCTAGCTGTTAGCTGGGGATCCTTTCCCTCTCTTACATCTTCTAGGGCTGAGTCTATGGGAACTGTATACTGTTTGGCATCCCAAACACCTTCTATGCTTCTTATGGCTTGCGAATGCCCTTGGCTAACTCCCTTGCCCCAGAAGGTATAGGACTCTCCCTTAGGCAGGATAGCTTCACCATAGACCCTATTGACTGAAAACATCCCTGGATCCCATCCCACTGATACAAAGGCAATATTGCCTCCTTCTTTAGCTGCCTTATGGACCTTTTCAAAATGATCTGGAATCATTGAATGTCTGTCAAAGCTATCTATAACATTAAAATCTTTTGCAGCCTGGGGTGTCATGCTTGGAAGATCACTAGAGCTTCCTCCACATATTATCATTACATCTATATCCTTCTTCATCTCTAGCATCTTATCCATCTTATAGACTTTTACGCCTTCTGTCTTGATCTTTATGCTTTCAGGGTCTCTCCTTGTAAATACTCCAACTAGTTCCATATCTGGAGTGTTTTTTATGGCCACTTCTACACCTTTTCCCAAATTCCCATATCCTAATATTCCTATACGCACTTTTTCCACTTCCTTTTTCTTATTACTCTATTAGATCCTTCATACCATATAGGCCTGGTCCCTTATCCAGTAAAAACTCTGCTGCTGTAAGAGCTCCTTCAGCAAATAGAGTCTTGCTATGGGCTTCATGTTTAAGTGTTATTGTCTGACTATCTGTTCCTACAATAACCTCATGTTCTCCAACTATATTTCCCATTCTCACAGCATGGATACCTATCTCTTCCTTTTCTCTTTTTGCATTGCCGCTTCTGCCATATATATACTCTGCTTCTTTTCTTATTTCCTTTATCCCATCAGCTATAAGAAGGGCTGTTCCACTTGGTGAATCAAGCTTTCTATTGTGGTGTTTTTCTATTATTTCTATATCAGCATCTGGCATGGTTTTGGCTGTTATCTTAGCTAGTTCTACAAGCAGGCTAACCCCTATAGATGTATTGGCTGCTAGGAAGATTGGAATTTTTTTACTTGCCTCTCTTATGGTCTCCAGCTCTTCACTAGTTTGGCCTGTAGTTGCTATTACAAGGGGAATCTTTCTCTCTATGGCATAGGCTGTTAAAGTATTTGTAGCCAGGTGATTTGAAAAATCTATGATGCAATCAGCCTGTCCCTTAAAATCTTCTAGTTCCTTAAAGAAAAGAGAGTCTTCCTTAGTAATATTTTTTCTATCTATCCCTCCAGCTAGAGAAGAATCCTTATAGCCCTCTTCTACTAATTTGCAAATCTCCCTACCAATTCTACCATTTGACCCATGGACAATTATCTTCATCTTTCCCCTCCTTATTCTACTTTTATGCCTTGTTCCTGCATAAGTTTTATCATTTTTTCCTTGTTTTCATCTTCCATAGAAGTTAAAGGAAGTCTTAGACGATCCTCACAATATCCCATAGCTGCAAGAGCTGCCTTAACTGGAATTGGATTTACTTCTGAAAATATGGAATTTATAAGTGGTATCAGCTTAAGTTGCATATTACGGCTGGCTTCTATATCTCCTGAGAAAAACTCCTGGCAAATATTATTTGTCTCTTCTGGCAGTATATTTGATACTACAGAGATTACTCCCTTTCCACCTAGGGATAGTATTGGCAGTATTTGATCGTCATTACCTGAATAGATATGAAGATTGTCTCCACAAAGAGATGCTATTTGGGCAACCTGTGAAAGATCTCCACTTGCTTCCTTAAGTCCAACTATATTAGGGTGTTGGGACAGGGTTAAACAAGTTTGTGGAGTCATATTCATACCAGTTCTAGATGGAACATTGTACATGATTATAGGCTTGGTGCTAATATCTGCTAGCCTTGTAAATATTTCTATAAGTCCCTTTTGTGTGGCCTTATTGTAGTAGGGTGTAACTACTAGCATAGCATCTGCTCCTACTTCACAGGCATATTCAGTAAGATTTACAGCATAGGCAAAATCATTGCTACCAGTACCTGCTATAACTGGGACTCTTCCATCTACCTTATCAACTACAAATTTTATTACAGATTTGTGATCACTATCTGATAGGGTGGACCCCTCTCCTGTTGTACCACATGCAACTATGGCTTCTATACCTTGGGATATTTGAAATTCAAGCAATTTTTCTAGACTTTCAAAGTCGATTCCCTCTTTATTAAATGGTGTTGCAATAGCTGTAGCTGCTCCTTGAAAAATAGTCTCTTTCATATTAATCTCTCCTTTTAAATTTTTTCTACTGGAAAGGTCTATAAAAAAAGATAGACTAGAGTCTATCTTTATTAGAAACATTATTTTAAAATATGTTTTAATAAGATAGCTCTTTGCAATAATGCAAAAACAGAAGGGATATTATTCCACTTTGCCAGACCAATCATACGCCTTGATTGTCTTCGGCACCTATACCTTTCATATCCGATAATAACTTTGCGAGAGTTTTAGGTCGGATACTAGTCTTTATAAGGTGCGCCTCTACCAGTAATTATTTAATTATTCAGAATTATATTACATATAAAATAGAAAGTCAAGTTTATAAAGTTTTTTCCAAGACTTTCTCTCTTTAATCAAAGGCCTTTTTCAAACTTTCATCCAGCTCTTTTAAGTACTTTTCTCTTAGTTCTTCATCATCTCTTGGATTTCCTCCAAACAAGATACTATCAATTACTCTTAGACCAGTTGACTCTATTATACCCTTATCTATAGTCTTTTCATAAGCTTCCCTTAGGCCATTTTTTTCATATACAAATCTAGGTGTTCCCATAGGATTATATTTTAATACATTTAAATGGGGAAGTAGTCCTGTAGGTTTTTTACCTCCTCTTAACTTGTAGGCATAGTCATAGGCGAATATTCTATCAAAGTAACCCTTCATCATGGCAGGTATTTGCCACCATATTGGATAGATAAATGTTATAAACTCAGCCCATTCTAAATGCTTTCTCTCTTCCATTACATCCTCTGGTATGTCTCCCTTATCTAAGCCTTGTAGATCTTTTAAGGAAAGTACAGGGTTAAAGCCTATTTTATAAAGGTCCCTAACCTCTACCTGGTGTCCTCTCTCTAGAGAAAACTCCTTCACGTATTCTTTGATATCATGACTAAAGCTCTTTTCTTCAGGATTTGAATAGATTATTAAATGTTTCATATTATTACTCCTTTTTAAATTTTTTTAAGTAAATAGTATAAGGCTTCTATATATCCATTATACATGAAATTCAAAAAATACAAATTGTTTTTTCTTCTAGATAGCCAGTATTTTAAAAATCTGCTTAAATTTTTCTTTTTTGGATATCATATATATAGGTGATTAATATGGAAACTATAAAGAAAAGAAGATCTGTAAGAACATATCTTGATAAAAAAATCGATGATGAACTGAGAGAAAAGATAAAAACTTTTTTAAATGACTTGGAAAAGGAATATGTAAACAAGTATAAATTTCCCATGCTGGATACAGAGATCAGTGGCAAGATAGGTACCTATGGTGTAATCAAGGGAGCTAAGACCTACATCGGAGGTGTTCTACTAGAAGAGGGGAATTTAGTAGAGCTAGGCTTTTTATTTGAAAAAATAATAATCTACCTAACATCTTTAAATCTTGGAACATGTTGGTTGGGTGGTACATTTAAAAGAACAGATTTTTTCAAAGAGATGAAGCTAGATGAAGATGATCGTCTTTTACTTCTTACTCCTGTGGGATATATGGAGAAAAAGATGAGCTTTAAAGAAAGATCTATGAGAACTTTAGCAAGGTCTGATACAAGAAAGGATTTTGATGAACTATTTTTCAATGAGTATTTAGAAGCACTGGATTTATACAGCCTTAAGGATTTTAAAGATGCTCTAGAGATGGTAAGAATAGGGCCTTCAGCCTCAAATAAACAGCCTTGGAGAGTAGTCAAGGTAGATAATACCTTCCACTTTTATCTAAAGAGAACTAAGGATTATGCTAAAAACTTGGACTATGATATACAGATGGTGGATATGGGTATAGCCATATACCATTTTCAAGCTAGCTTAGAAGAAAAGGGAATATCTGGCCACTTTGTTCAATTGGAAAGGCCTAGGGAATTTGATGGCTTAGAATATGTTGTTACATGGGAATTGGATTGATTTTAAATACTTCAAGGATAAGTTCTTATTGAGCTTTTTCTTGGAGTATTTCTTAAATAAAGAGTCTATAACTAGTCTCTTAGCCTTATAAGTGATAGTATAAATATAAGAAAAGTAAGAAGAAAGGATGAGTTTTTTGAATAAGACTATTAAAACACAGCTAAATCATACCAGTATTAGAAAGTTTAAGGATAAGGAAGTAGACCAAAAAACTTTAAATACCCTATTTGAAGTTGCAAATCAGACCTCTTCAAGTGTGGCTATGCAGTCATATAGTATAATTCGTGTTACAGACAAGGAAAAGAGAAAAAAGATAAGCCAGGTATGTAATCAAGCCTATGTAGAAACTGCTCCTGAACTCCTAATATTTATAGTAGATGTATTTAGAAATGCTAAGATTTCTGAAGAGATGGGAGAAGATCTTCCAAATAAAAGGGACATGGATAGATTTACACAGGGCTTTACAGATGGAGCCATAGCTTGTCAAAACATGGTGGTAGCTATTGAATCCTTAGGTATGGGAGCTGTTTACCTGGGAAGCATATTAAATGATTCTAAGGCCATAATTGAAATCTTGGACCTTCCCCAACTTACATTTCCCATAGTTGGACTGGCATTTGGCTATCCTGATCAAGAACCACAATTAAAACCTAGAATGGATATTTCCTTAAAGGTATTTGAAAATTCCTATAAGATCCAGGATAACTATTTAGAATCCATTAAAGACTATGATGAAGAAATGCAAAGCTACTATGACCTACGTGATAGTTCAAAACCACTGGATAAGTTTAGCCAGCAAGTAGTTGGTATACTAGAGAGAGAAAATCCGAAAAGAAGTGGGATTTTAAATGTAATAAAGGAACAGGGCTTTGACTTTAGATTAAAAGATTAAATAACCATATAAGACAAGAATCTAGTCTTATAAATAAAATAGAAAAAGGTGCTTATATGTCAGGAAATAATAGAGACCATATAAAGGTTGGTCTAGAAGTTGAAATAGTAGAAAAACAAAATCAAGCTTCAGGTCAGTTGACTAGGGGTGTTGTAGCCCATATACTTACCAAGTCTAAAAACCATCCTCATGGTATAAAGGTTAGACTAGAAGATGGAAAGGTTGGTAGAGTAAAGAATATAATATAGATTTTGCACTATAGAAAATATAAGAGCTATTTGCCTAGGCAAATAGCTCTTAATTTTTTATCCTTCTTTCTCTTTCTCCATTGAGATCAAAAGGGCAACTAAAAATACATTTTTTTGCAGGTAGGGGCGCACCTTTGGTCGCCCGCTTTTATCTTGTAGGATCCTTATATATTAGCTATATCAAGGGATACAATAAATCGTGGAAAACGCACTTCCATGAAAGGAAAAACACCTTTCATAAGTCAGAGCTTATTTCCCCAATTTATTGCATCCATAGTAATTTTACTAAACTTAAAGCTTTTTATAGCAAAGAAACTATGATTTTTCGCTATTTTAATATACATATTTAACTTTTTTCTATTATCCAGTTTAATAATTCTTCATAGTTTATTTTACCGCTGGCTAGCCCTAATCCTAATTCAATTAGCTCATCATCGGTACAAATAACTTCAATCCCATTTATCTCAAGAAAAACCAACATAGATAAAATTCCTAT
>CAZBAK010000015.1:30605-32702 GCA_964489715.1 uncultured Tissierella sp.
AAATTCCTATCTCTAATACCCTCACTTCCACCTGTTTCTTGAATAAGAAGTCTATGCATTTGAAGTATTTGTTTTTCAGTTAATCGCTTCATTTTCCAAGTTCCTCAAATGCTTTAATATGCTTAGATAATACTTTTTTGGCTACTTCATCTATATCTTTATCATTCATTGTCTCTTCTTCTTGTAATTGACTATATTCTATTAATACATATCTTGGAATATTATTTTTTAAAATTACAGCTGCCCCATCCCTGTCTACTGCTCGTGCAACTTTAGAGAAGTTTTGATTTGCCTCAGAAATAGAAACTAAATTATTTATATTAATTTTCATAAAATCATCTCCTATCTTTAAATATATTATATAGGTTATTTAGGATATATTCAACCTAATTAACTTCAATAATCTTTATAAAATACTTATCCTTCTTCCTGGGCTAGGGTTTTTCTTAGATTATCAAATTGTTCCTTTGCATCCACCACTAAGCCTGATTGTCTAAATTGATATAGTTCATTTAGCCAGATACGGGCTTCTTCTACTTCTTTTAGCTTTATAGAGGCTTGAAAGATTATATTTACTATATTTACTGGCCTATTCATCAGATCATCATTTTCATAGGCTTTTATGTAACCATTCTTTGCCATATTTAGGAAGATCTTCTCATTTTCATAATCATCTAAATATCTATATAGCCAGGCAATTCTTAGGGCTATACCAGACATTGATTCGGTTTTTTGATTTGATATTTGAGCCGATGCCAATCCTAGTTTCCAAACTTGGATGGCTCTTTCAATAGTTCTCTCTCCACAGTAGTTTTCAACAGAGGTTAGTTTGTTTAAAAATTCTTCTCCAATAACTTCTCTATCACTCTTATTGATATAAAAATTTTCAGTAAATACAAAGCCACAATATGGACAGGCAAATATTTGATATAAATATGGGTTAGCTTTTCCCCTATAGTGATTGCAGCCATCCTTATCTGTTTTTTCTAGTCGAGTTGCATTAACTTTAACAGCCTTGGACTTAAATTCTTTATTACAATACAAGCATTTTCTTGTTTTTTTATATAATACCATGTCTATTGGCAGTCTATCTTTAGGATTATTTATAAGGCTGCCTTCCTCCTTTTACTTTTTTCATTATACTAATATACAATCTACACTATAACACATTTATATCTAGTTTTAAATCTATCTTCTAAGGATAAAAATACTCCCTCCTAGTAGAGACTTTTAAATCTACTAGGAGGGAGCATATGCTTATTTAATCTTTTGAATTTCTTTTTCTATTTCTTCTCTATCTTTAACCTCTTTGTATCTTACCCAACCTTTTTTAGATGTGAACTTTATAAACTCTACAAGTCGTCTAAGATCTTCCTTAAAGTCATCGTCTGTTTCTTTGCCCAGTTCCCTAGCTATTTCAAATATAGATTTTTTACCATCTATTTCTAGCCAGGCCTTTGTACTCATCTCATCAAAGGTCATATCCTTTTTAGGCTTTTTACCAGCTAAGATTCCTGAGAAGCGGGTTAAAGGATGGAGAACTTTAAAATGTAGTACTACCTTACCATCTTTAACTTCCCAGTTCTCATGTTTTATCTCTGGCACATAAAGGGCAAAGTTATATTTATCGTCCATGCTTTCATTTTTTTCTATAATTTTTTCTAGCTCTTCTTCAGTTTTTTCTTCTTTATTAAATTTCATTTGTCTTTTCCTTTGATCTTACAGAATAGCTATATAACCATACAGCTAGTATTACAAATAATCCTAGGGAAACTGCATTTTTAATTGCATCATTTCCTATTACATTAGCTAGGAAGTCTGTTTTTACATTTAAGAAGGCAAAGGCTCCTATTAAAATTCCTGTAAGTGCGTCTCCTGCTACAAGTCCTGAAGCTATTAAAGTTCCTCTTTCAACAGCATCATCTCTTGCCAATACATTTTTATCATGATCTGGATCTTGTCCCTCTTCTACTTCCTTATCTTTGAACTTTCTCTCTACAAAGTTTCTAACAAGTCCTCCTGAAAATATAGCTGTATTTAAAGATATTGGAAGATAAAGTCCCAATGCTACTGGTAAAATTGGTAGGCCTGCTAGAG
>CAZBAK010000015.1:32802-37075 GCA_964489715.1 uncultured Tissierella sp.
TACTGCTCCTTGATAGGATGTTATGGTATAGGATGCTGATTCGCTCCAAAGTCCTAATCCACCTGAGAATATCTTGTATCCTAGTCCTACTCCCATACCTTTTAGTAGAGATTTAAATCCTTCTCCACCTTGGCTTGAGTTTACTATTATCTCAGCTTGGGCCATGGCCTCTGGATAAATAAGATTACCGTGTTCTTCTACTATCATATATTTACGCACAGGAGTTACAAAATAAACTCCCATAAATCCACCTACTATGGTTACTATTGCCACTGTCCATATAGATCAAATCCGATTAGAATTATAGCAGGTAAAACAAATATAATACCACCTGCTATAGACTCTCCTACTGCTGCTAGAGAAGCTACATAATTGGCCTCAAGTATACTATTTCTCTTAAATACTGATTTTAAAAGCCCAGTTGCAAGTATAGCTCCTGGAATACCAGCTGAAATAGTAAGTCCTACTTTAAGACCTAGGTAAGTATTTGCTGCTGCAAATATTACAGCAAATATTACACCCATTATTATGGAGTATCCTGTGGCTTCAGGTACAACTTCTGTGGTAGGAACATAGGGAATATAATCTTCTCCCTTAACCCCTCCATATGCGGTTCTTGACAATCTTTTTGAAGCTTCAGACATAACAAATCCCTCCAATTATTCATAGTTTTTTATTTAAACTAGGCTAGAATATTATAACTTATCTGGAGTTTCCTAGCAAGAACTTATTCTAGATTTTCTAATAATTTTACTAAGAACTTCCATACTCTTTCTGCTGAGCTTATGCTCAAGCTTTCTTTTTCAGTATGAACGTCAAATAGATTTGGTCCAACACTTAGCATATCAGTCTCTGGTAGGATCTCTTTTAATAGACCACACTCAAGACCTGCATGTATTGCACTTACTTCTGCTTCTTCATCGAATAATTCCCTATAGGTTTCTAAAGCCTTATCTCTTAGAGGAGAGTCTTCAGAATATTGCCAAGCTGGATAATTTCCTTCTTCTTTTATATCTGCTCCACTTCTTTTTGCTATTACTTCAAGAATTGTCAATATTTCCCTAAGTGAAGAGCTGGAAGACGATCTTACGCTGGTTGTAATCTTAACTTTTCCATCTTCTTCTTCAACTATGGCATTGTTTAAGCTAGTTTGAACAAGGCCTTCTATGTCTTTTGACATATATTGAACTCCATCTGGGCACATAAAAATGTAGTCAATTAGATTATCTGATAGATCTTTACTATAAGTTTCATCTACACTTATATCTTTTACATCTATAGTCAAACCTGGATCTTCTACATGATATTCTTCTTTTAAGTTTTTAGTCATCTTTTCTATCATAGACTTTATGGCTTCTTTATTTTCAACTAAAATACTTGCTCTAGCCTCATTTGGAATAGCATTGTGCTTGCTTCCACCAGTAAAGTTAACTAGTCTGATATCTTCTTCCATCTTAGCTTGTTCTAGGATTCTTCCCATAAGCTTGATGGCATTGGCTCTTTGCTTTACAATTTCCATACCAGAGTGTCCACCCTTAAGGCCTGATATATGGATTTCTAAGCCCTGTCCATCTTTCTTTTCTTTTTCTATTTCAAATGTTGTAATCTTAGTTGCCCCACCTGCACAACTTGTTAGGAATATTCCCTCTTCTTCAGAGTCTATATTCAATAGTCTTTTAGCTGATAGATGGGTATTTTCTAAGGCGTGAACTCCATCCATACCAGTTTCTTCATTTGTAGTAATCAAGATTTCTAAAGGTGGATGCTTGAGATCATCAGAATCAAGTAGAGCTAAGGCATATGCTACAGCTATACCATCATCTGCACCAAGAGTTGTATCATTTGCTCTTAAAAAATCTCCCTCCACTATCATTTCAATAGGATCTTTGGAAAAATCATGGTCACTGTCTTTGCCCTTAACACAGACCATATCCATATGACCTTGGAGTATAATAGGTTCTAAATCTTCAGATCCCCTTGTACCTGGTTTTTTGATGATAACATTGTAGATTTCATCTTGGTAAACCTCTAAATCTCTTTCCTTTGCAAAGTTTACTAGAAAGTCACTTACCTCTTTTTCTTCACCTGAACATCTTGGATGTTGATTTAACTCATAAAACCAATGAAATACTTTTTTTGGTTCTATATCTTTTAAATTTGCCACATCTATTCCTCCTTTATAATATGAAAAATTAAAATATAAGAATTTCTCCCTACTTTCTATACTTACCCCATAAAAAAACTTGAAAATCGTTTTTCAAGTTTTTTTATATTTATTCTATTTTATTTTAAAAATTTTAAGCTTTAAAATTATAGACAGGTTTAATTCTATCTATAATTTCAACAGTCTCTCCCATAGAATCCATTATATCTTCTATATCCTTATAGGCATCTGGACTTTCATCCAAGGTCCCCTTGTGAACAGATGTTGAATAGATTCCCTTCATAGCTTCTTTAAATTTATCTAGACTTAAACTTTCCCTTGCCTCGGTTCTACTCATAAGTCTACCTGCACCATGAGGAGCTGAATAGTTCCAATCTTTATTTCCCTTGCCCCTAGCAATTATGGATCCATCTCTCATATTGATAGGGATAAGCACTTTTTCATCCTGGTATGCTGAAATAGCACCTTTTCTTATTATATTATCCTTAAAGTTTATATAGTTGTGAACTGTTTCAAAGTGAGGATAATCTTCTAAGCCCTTATTGAACATGGCATCTAATATATTTTCAGCCATAACCTTTCTATTTAAGCTGGCATATTCTTGTGCTATTTTCATATCATGAATATAATTATCTTTGAACTTTCCAGTTAAATAGCATAGATCCCTAGGAAGACTAGGCTTGTGATCCTTATATTGCTTTCTAAGCTTTTTTAGGGCCTTATCTATCTTATCTCGCTTACCCTTTGCCTTATAGTTTTCTATAAGTTCATGCTTTTTCTCATAGTATTCTTCTTTTCCACTACAAAGATCAATAGCATAGTCTTGATGAATTTTAGCTATTTGATTTCCAAGATTTCGACTTCCTGAATGTATAGTCATGTATTTATTACCCTGGCTATCGACTCCAACCTCGATAAAATGATTCATTTGTTACTATCTATAAATTATATAGATGGATAGGTCATTTCTGCCTATCTCTCGTCTTTCTTAAACAACAATGATTTTTATTTGACGAGTTCAGACTGTCCCTTTATCCAAAATTTTGGATAGCCTATTACAGTCGTTGCACCTCCTCATAATCTTATGAGTTTGGCTCAGGATTACCCTATATCATTTTAGGACTTCCCCTGAATTTAAGGCATTTATTTTGACATGTTTCCATGAAAGGAGGCAATCATTAAATTTTACCTCCACCCAGAGTTCCTATACTTCTGTCAATTCTCTTGGTGTTTTTTAGTTCTCTATAGACTGTCAGGTCTTTTGCCTTATCAAATCTGTGTCTTGTAGACTTGTGAACATGTCTGCCTGAAGGGACATTTCTTTTTATTACCCTATCAAGTTTTTTAAAGTCTATATCCTTATCTCCCAGCTCAACTGTTAAAACTCCGCATCCAATATCTACACCTACAATATTTGGAATTACCTTGTCTTTTAAGTCAGCTGTAAAGCCTATAACACTGCCTTTACCCTTGTGGACATCTGGCATTATTCTTACATCTGCACCTTTTATAAATTCTTGGTCTAAAAGATTTACTATTTGATCTCTAGCACCTTCTTCTAGGTCATCAGTAAAGACTTTAGCCTTTCCATACTTACCTTCTAATTCTACTAAATTCAAAAAACTCACCTTCCTTTAAATTTCAACTTATCTTTTAAAGTACTCCAAGCAATAAAACCAATACAACTATAATTGGAGCTGGAATCTTCTTTGTAAACAATAATAAACTTGTCACTATAACTACAGATATATTATCTATTTTAAAAGCATTCTCTTGCATCAAACTAATAGCTGTTGCTGCAATAAGACCTCCAGCCACAGCACTTATACCTGCCAATGATATCTTTACTGCCTTTATTTTTTTCAAGTTTTCCCATATGGGGTAGACAAAATATATTAGGAGGAGGCCAGGTAAAAATATAGCCACTCCACTTACCAGGGCCCCCATTACCTGGATAAAGTTATTGCCTCTTAGGGCCATGCCTCCTGCATAGGCACTAAAGCTAAACATAGGACCTGGCATGCCTTGTACTAATCCATATCCAGTCAAAAACTCTCCACTAGTCAAATATCCCTTTATATCTACCAGTTCTGTCATCATAAGAGGTAC
>CAZBAK010000016.1:0-35913 GCA_964489715.1 uncultured Tissierella sp.
TAGTAAATTATAAAAATATATAGTATAGTTAATATTAACTATACTATATATTTTTTATTTAAAGAATAATAAAATAAAATATCAAAGGAGCAATGGGAGAATGAATATTATTATACCTATTATAGTTGGATCAGTTATAGGTTATCTTACAAATTGGTTAGCTATAAAGATGTTGTTTAGACCACTAAGGGAAAAAAGATTGCTAGGAGTGAGATTGCCATTTACTCCAGGACTTATTCCAAAGGAAAGACAAAGAATGGCAAAGAGTATAGGTGAAGCTGTAGGGGAGCATTTACTTACACCTGAAAAGATACAGGAAGTATTTTTAAGCCATGAAAGCAAGGAAAAAATGAGAGCTTTTATAGATTTGAAGATCCATAGTTTAAAGAAGAATGACAATACCATTAAAACCACTATTAAAAATATAGATAGTGATAATTACCATAGATTATTAAATGTTATAAATGAAAAAATATTTAATTATATTATAGTAGGAATAAGGGATAAAGATTTAAAAGAAGATCTGTTGAAATTTGTAGAAGAAGATATATACCATAAATATAAGGATAAGGCTAGGGATAAGCTTTTTTATCTTTCAAAAGATATGTTAGATGCTATTAAAGATTCTCCTAAGTTAAAGAGCTTTTTTATAGAAAAGTTTGAAAGAGAGTTAAGGGACAAGGATAAACTTCTAAAAGAAGTTATATCAGATGAAATCATAGAGAAAATAGAAAAGAGTATTGATGACAATAAGCTTGAAATAGTAGGTCAGTTGAGAGAATTGTTTTATAGGCCACATGTGCAAACCAATATAAAGCTATCAATAGAAAATTTAGTTGAAGAAAATGTAAGCAAGATGATAACTATGTTTATAGATTCAGCTACTATTTCAGAAAAGGTGTTTCAAGCTATCTCCAAATATGTTGACAGTAGCCAGGCAGAAGATATGACCAGTTTTATACTTAAAGACTCCCTAGATAATATTGCTAATATGAGACTGGCATCTGTGGTAGAATATATTATCTCTATAACAGATAAGGAGGATATATCTGCTATCTATGATAAATTAGTAGACTATATATTTAAAGAAGAAAACAAGGATCTCTTGTCCAATATACTTATAGAAAATATAAAGGAAAAGGATAGGGAGATAAAAGATTCCTTGCTAGGGTATTTAGAGTATTCAATGGACAAACTAATAGAATCTAATAATTTTCATCTTATGGTAGGGGAATTTATAGATAAGAATATAAATAGAATTATGAATAAATCTATATCAAATACTTTGAAAAATTTAGATGAAGAAAAAATAAGAAAACTTATGGATATATCCGATAAGCTATTTAATAGTTTATTAAAAGAAGAACTATACAATATTATAAATTTATTTGATATTTCAGAAATTGTAGAAGATCAAATAAATAGCTTTGAGATAGAATATACTGAAAAACTTATACTGGAAATAGCTGATAGGGAACTAAAGGCTATTACAAGGCTTGGTGCTCTAATTGGAGCAGTAATGGGATTACTTATGCCAATTTTACAGAGAATCTAATTAAAGATAAAGAGACCTAATAGGAGGATAGATATGTATTTAGATAAAGTGCTTAAGGGGATAGATATTCTTGATAAGAAAAATTTTAAAGATAATATAGAAATAAAGGGAGTGGCAAATCATACAAATGATGTAGGGAAAGGTTTTTTGTATGTTGCCATAAAGGGTTTTTTAAGTGATGGACATATTTATATAAATAAAGCCATGGAAAATGGTGCTATAGCAGCCCTTGTAGAAGAATTTGTAGAAGAAATAGAAATACCACAAATAAAGGTAGAAAATACTAGAGCAGCCCTATCAAAAGCTAGTGATAACTTCTATGAATCCCCTTCAAAATCCTTAAGGATGATTGGAGTAACAGCTACAAATGGAAAGACCACTACTACCTATATGCTTGATAAAATATTTGAAAAAGCAAATATAAGGTCAGGCTTAATAGGGAGTGTAGTAGTGAAGATGGAAGATGAGACAGTTCCATCTCTTTTAACCACTCCTGAGAGTGTGGATCTACAAAGACATTTAAAAGTTATGAAGGATAGAGGAATAACACAAGTGGCTATGGAAACTTCTTCTTCGGCATTGGAACTTTTTAGAGTAAATGATGTGGATTTTGACATAGTGGCTTTAAATAATCTAAGTAGGGAACATATAGATCAGCATGGAAGCTTTGAAAGATACTGGGAGGTTAAGTCAAGCTTAATAAGAAAGGCTAAGAAGGATAGCTTTGCAGTATTAAACCTAGATGACGAATACTCTGCATCCTTAATAGATAAGACCCAGGCAAAAGTTATAACATATTCACTTTCAAGAAAAAAGGGAAATATCTATTGCAAGGATCTGACCTTGGATAATGGTAGAGCTAAGTTTACAGTTGTTATCAATGAGCCATTTAAGAATATAGAAGGAAGTATGGTAGAGGGAGAGTTTCCAATATCCCTAAGGGTTCCAGGCTATCATTCTGTTGCAAATTCCATGGCTGCCATAGTTATTAGCCTTATAGATGCTATAGCTGTGGAAGATATTCAGAAGGGTCTTCAAGAGTTTAATGGTGTTGAAAGAAGATTTCAATATATATATGAAGATGAAATTGTGATAATAGATGATCACTTTGCAAACAAGGGAAATATAAATGTTACACTTGAAACCCTAAAGTATATGGATTATAAAAATCTTCATCTAGTATATGCTATTAGAGGAAATAGAGGAGTTACAGTAAATAGAGAAAATGCTGAAACCATAGGGGACTGGAAGGAAAAACTAGGAATCCATAAAATCATATCAAGTAAGAGCATTGGTGAGGTTACTAGCAAGGATAGGGTTACAAAAGAAGAAGAAGATATATTTATGGAAGTTATGAAGGAAAAGAATATAGAAGTGTTGGCCTTTGATGCTTTAAAAGATGCAATAGATCATGCCTTAAAAGAATCTGTTGAGGGTGACATTATAATGTTAGCAGGTTGTCAAGGTATGGACCATGGTGGAAGGATTGCTCTTGAATTATTAAAGGAAAAAAATCCAGGTCTAGATGAAGAGAAGTTATTTTTACCTCTTAAAGATAGAACTGTATAGATCTTTTCCAAGGCTAATAAAATTTTTTGATCGTAAAGAGGGGCGATAGGGTGAAAAAGATATATATTCTGACTATAATTATAGGAATGTCTCTTTTAGTAGGGTGCCATAGGAATACATATCAAAGATATGATGATAGTTTTTTTGATACATTTGATACAATTACTCAAGTGATCATATATGCTGAAAGTGAAGAAGACTTTAAAGAATATATGGATGAAGTCCACAGTAGATTTATAGAGCTTCATAAACTCTATGATAAATATGAAAACTATGATGGAATCAACAATATAAAGACAATAAATGATAATGCTGGAATAAAGCCAGTAAAGGTAGATAAGGAGATTATTGATTTAATCGTTTTTTCCAAGGAATGGTACTACAAGGCTGGAGAAGAGACAAATATAGCTATGGGAGCTGTGGTGGATCTTTGGGCAAAGTATAGGGATCAGGCAGAGGAAGATCCAGAAAACGCTGAGATTCCATCTAGGGAAGAACTTCAAGAAGCTTCAAAGCATATGGATATTGAAAAAATAATTGTAGATGAAGAAGATTCTACTGTATTTTTACAGGAAGCAGAGATGAGTCTAGATGTAGGTGCTGTGGCAAAGGGTTATGCAGTGGAACTTGTAGCTAATGAAATGGAAGAAAAGGGTCTAAAATCAGCACTAATAAGTGCTGGTGGAAATATTAAATCCATAGGTAAGCCTTTGGAAAGAAAAAAGGAAAAATGGGGCATTGGAATTCAAAACCCAGATAAGGAACTTATAGACAAGGGCAATATATTAGAAAGCTTATTTGTAAAAGATCTATCTGTAGTAAGTAGTGGAGACTATCAAAGGTATTTTCTAGTAGATGATAAGGTCTATCATCATATAATAGATCCTAAGACACTTAAACCAGGAGACTACTATAGTGCTATTACCATAGTTACTCCTGACTCTGGACTTGCTGACTTTCTATCTACTTCAGCCTTCTTGTTACCCTTTGAAGAAAGTAAGAAACTTATAGATTCTTTAGAAGATACAGAAGCACTTTGGGTTATGAAAGATGGATCTATAAAAATTACCGAGGGTATGAAAGATTTAATGTTAAGTCAAGGAGCAAGTGGATCCTAAGAAATAATAAAATATAACTGCCATGTAAATTTAAGGAGGATAAGATGTATAAATATGATATGGAATACTTATCAAAAATAGCTATTGAGATGTTAAATAAAAGAGGTGTAACACTAGAAGATATAGGTGAGTTGGTTATGCATTTACAATCTCACTACTATGAAGACTTAACCATTGAAACCTGTATTGAAAACTTAAGGATAGTGTTAGAAAAAAGAGAAATAGTGCATGCAATTCTAACAGGTATTGCACTAGATGAGCTGGCTGAAAAGAAACTTTTGCCAGAACCACTTCAAACTATAGTTGCTTCAGATGAGAGTCTATACGGTATAGATGAAATAATACCCTTATCTATAGTAAATGTATATGGTACCATAGGTCTTACTAATTACGGCTATCTTGATAAGGAAAAGATAGGAATTATAAAGGAATTAGATATTCAAAAAAACGAAGAATGCAATACTTTTTTAGATGATTTAGTAGCAGCTTTAGCAGCAGCTACAGCAAGCAGAATAGCACATTCAAGAACAGAATAAAAAGCAAGGAGAATTTTTTCTCCTTGCTTTTTTATATGAACTTACTTATTACTTCTATTAAATCTATACATATTTTTGTAGTTTTTTCATCCACGTCTAGGACTGGGTTAAGTTCTACAAAATCCATAGAAGTAACAAAGTTTTCTTTTAGAATACTCTCCAATAATATCTTGCTTTCCTCTACTGTAAGTCCGTCCTTAACTCCTGTACCAGTTCCAGGTATTAGGTCTTTATCTATAGAGTCTATATCATAGCTAAAGTGTACACCATCTACATCTGTTGAATGGATAGAATCTACTACAGTTTTTAAAACATTTTCTAAACCTTCTTCCTTAATAGTATCCATACTATATAGGTTGACCTTGTTTTCTTTTATTATTGTTACTTCTCCAGGATCTAAGTCTCTGGCTCCTATAATGTAGACATCTTCAGGTAAAACCTTACACCCCTTAAAATATAGATCTGTCAAACTAGGATGACCTATATTTATAGATGCAGCTAGAGGCATACCGTGTATATTTCCACTTGGAGAAGTATCTATATCATTTATATCTCCATGGGCATCTACCCATATAACTGCCATTCTCTTAAAAAACTTACTAGCTCCAGCTATGCTGCCAATAGCCAAGGAATGGTCACCACCAATTACAAAAGGTAGAGAACCACTTTTCAATGAAGAGTAGACTGAGTGTGCTAAATTTTCATTTACACCAGCTATTAGATTTAAAAACTTCATAGATGGGTGATCCTTGTACTTTTGGTCTTCTCCTACATCAGCTACATATATATTTCCCATATCATAAACAGTATTTTTCTTAGATTGAAGTTTTTCTGATATATTATACTCTCTTAACTTATCAGGACCCAACTCCACTCCGCCCCTACTACAACCATACTTTAGAGGGACTCCTATTAGGTTAATATTCATAATCTTCCTCCTTTGATATAATATAATTATACATCCATAAGGAGTTTTTGTCACGAAATTAAATTTAATGCTAGATAAGAGTCAAAATCACTAGTTTAACTTTTTATTTTAAGATATAATATATACATAGTAAAGATTAAGGAGAAATTAAATGACAAAATATTTTTATGCAGTAAGAGAAGGCAGAATACCAGGAATATACAAGTCCTGGAAGGAATGTGAAGCCCAGGTTAAATCTTATAAGGGAGCTAGCTTCAAAAAGTTTAAAGATTATGAAGAAGCTCTAGACTTTTTAAAAAATCTAAATGGAGAAATAGATAAGAAGGAAAAAATAGAGAAAACAGATGAAGGTAAGGAAAGCTTTGAATGTAGGCAAGAAGACATATTGGAAGATGAGATAGTTTCTTATGTAGATGGAAGTTTTTGCCTGGAAGAAATGACCTATAGCTATGGAGTTGTTATGATTAGCAAGGATAAGATAGAAGAGTTTAGTGGTAGAGAAGATGATCCAATCCTAGCACAGATGAGAAATGTTTCAGGAGAATTAAAGGCGGCTATGGTTGCTATGGATTTAGCAATAAAAAAAGGCTACAAAAAACTTTGGCTCTACTATGATTATGCTGGTATAGAAAAGTGGGCTAGGGAAGATTGGAAAACCAATAAGGCTGGAACAAAGGCCTATAAAAAATACTTTGATTCTATAAAGAATAGTTTAAAAGTAAATTTCGTCAAGGTTCCAGCCCATGCTGGTGTAGAATACAATGAGCTTGCAGATAAACTGGCTAAAGAAGCAATATTAGACTAGTTTTTCCACTTCTATGCCATTTATTCTTAGGAGCTCTAAGGCATATTCATCTATCCTATAGTCATCTTGAAAATATATTTTCTTTATGCCAGCTTGGATAAGTGCCTTTGTACAATTTAAACAGGGAAAATGAGTCACATAGGCGCTACAATTATTTACAGAGATTCCCTCCTTAGCACAGTACAATAAGGCGTTTATTTCGGCATGAATAGTTGCTATACAGTGGCCATCTCTCATTTTGTGACCTATATCATCGCAATGAGGATTTTTTCTAACTGATCCATTGTAGCCTGTGGATACAATTCTATTTTCATCATTTACAAGCAGGCAACCTACAAATGCTCTATCACATGTAGACCTGCTAGCTACTAAATTTGTTATTTCCATAAAATATTCTTTCCAACTTTTTCTATTAGTCATCTTTACCTCCATTATAAAATAAATATTTTTTTAAAAGTGATTTAAACTAATCTACTTTAAATTAAAGTATATCATAAATTTTTAAAATAGGAGTTGGTTTTTATGTATGGTTTGGTTTTAGAAGGTGGGGGAGCAAAGGGATCTTATCATATGGGTGCATATAAGGCTATACTTGAAGAAGAGATAGAAATAAAGGCTATAGCGGGAACTTCTATAGGTGCATTAAACGGTGCCATGATAGTTCAGGGGGATTTTGAACTTGGCTTAGAACTTTGGAATGAAATATCCTATACTGATGTTATAGAAGAAAATGATTTGGAAATTGAAAAGCTCTTAAATTCCAAATTAAATTTAGAAGATTTAAAGTTACTTGCCAAAAAGCTTCTTTCTTTAATAACAGATAAGGGTTTTGATATAACGCCTTTTAAGCAATTGTTAAATGAGTATATAGATGAAGATAAAATAAGAGCTTCTTCTATGGACTTTGGTATGGTAGCAGTAAATCTTACGGATTTTATTCCTATAAAGACATTTATAGAGGATATACCCCAGGGGGAACTTAAGAATTACCTGCTAGCTTCCGCCTATCTACCAATATTTAAATTTGAAAGATTAGGTGGAAAAATTTATCTAGATGGTGGATTTTATGATAATTTACCCTTTAAGTTACTCCAAGAAAAGGGCTATGAAAAGCTTATACTGGTAAGAACCCATGCTAAGGGTATTGTGAGAAAACCACCCAATGATAAAAATATGATAATAATATCTCCCTCAAGAGATATAGGAAGGTCATATATGTATGATAAAATAAGAGCCAAAAAAAATATAGAGATGGGCTACTATGATACTTTAAAAAGTTTAAGAGGTTTAAAGGGAAGATTATATTATATAGAAGCTGAGGATGAGGAATACTACTTAGACTTTCTGTCTAAACTAAGTATAGAAAAGATAGGAAAGATATTGAAGAGACTGGATATAACAGAAAAGGCTAGCAAGAGAATATTGTTTGAATATTGCATTCCAAAACTAGCTTCTTTTATAGGTTTAAAGGAAGACTTTACCTATGAAGAATTTACAATTGAATTGTTAGAAAGAAAGGCCCTAGAATTAGGGATTGAAGAATTTAGAATATATAGCTTTGAAGAATTATTGGCAAGCGTTAGATATATGAAACCTATTAAAGAAGGGGATTTTCAAGAGGAGAATTCCATAGAAAAGGCATTAAAAAAAGTTGATCTAGCTAAATACTTTAATAAAGATGAAATAATAAATGAAATTGCTAATATTATATTTATAGATGATTTATAAATGAAAGGATGAATTCTTTGGATTTACTAGATATAGAGAATATAAAAAAAATAATAAAGAAACAAAGACCTGATTCCCTTTACTCTATGAGTAAATTTGCAGTAATGATTCCTCTTATAAAAGTAAACAATGAACTTGTGGTATTGTTTGAATTAAGGGCTAAGGATTTAAAAACACAGCCAGGTGAAGTATCTTTTCCTGGGGGCAGGCTTGAGAAAGGTGAGAGCTTTAAGAAAGCTGCTATTAGAGAAACTATGGAAGAGCTAAATATAGAGAGAAAGAATATAGAAATCATAAATGAACTTGATTATTTGATTTCCTATTCTAATATGAAGATACATTCTTTTCTAGGCTATATTAGTGGAGTGAATGTGGATAGTTTACTACCTAATATTGAGGAAGTGGACCATCTATTCACAGTTCCCTTGAAATTCTTTCTAGAAAATGAACCAAATGGCTATTATTTAGATCTAGAGATAAAATACAATAAAGAATTTCCCTATAATTTAATACCCAATGGAGAAAATTATAGCTTTGATAAACCTAAAAGAGCTATATACTTTTATAACTACAATGACTATATTATATGGGGCTTTACAGCATCAATTATGAAAAGTTTCATAGATAAATTAAAAAAATATAGGCTCTCTTGAGAGCCTATATTTTTACTTGATGATATACTTTTTTACCTTTTTTAATCAAGATCTTTCCATCATTAAAGTCCTCTAAAGTAACTATCTTGTCTACAGCATCTACTTTTTTATCGTCTATACTTACTCCACCTTGTTGAATCAGTCTTCGGCCTTCTCCATTAGACTTAATAAGTTCTAACTCTCTCATTAGATCCAATAGTCCCATACCTTCTTGGAAGTTACTAGCATCCATATCTGTAGATGGTATAGAGCTTTTATCTTCTCCGCCTTTAAAAAGAGCTCTTGAAGCATTTAGTGCAGCTTTAGCTTCCTCTTCTCCATGTATGGCGCTTGTGATTTCAAAAGCAAGTACTTCTTTGGCCTTATTTATTTCAGCACCTTCTAGGGCAGAAAGTTCTTCTATTTCTTCTAGAGGAAGGAATGTAAGTAGTTTTAAGAACTTCTCTACATCTCTATCATCTACATTTCTCATGTACTGAAAGAGTTCGTATGGAGGTGTTTTTTCTGGATCTAGCCAAATAGTTCCAGCTTCAGTTTTACCCATCTTTGTTCCTGCGGCTGTAGATAAAAGTTCAAAAGTCATAGCATATACCTTATCTTCTTCTATCTTTCTAACTAGCTCATATCCACCTATCATATTGGACCATTGGTCGCTTCCACCAAGTTGTAATTTACAACCTAGATCTCTATATAATTTCAAGAAGTCATAGGACTGCATAAGCATATAACTGAATTCAAAAAAGGTAAGACCTTCATTGATTCTGTTTTTATAGCAGTCAAAGCTAAGCATTCTGTTAACATTAAAATGTACACCAATATCTCTTACAAATTCTAAAAAGTTTAAGTCCAATAGCCAGTCTGCATTATTTACCACAATAGCCTTACCTTCTCCAAACTCTATAAAACGGCTAAGTTGTTCTTTGAATCTTGATGCATTGTAATCTATCATTTCAGGTGTTAAAAGTTTTCTCATATCACTTTTACCTGAAGGATCTCCTATCATAGTAGTTCCTCCACCTAGTAAAACAATAGGTCTATGGCCTGCTCTTTGCATGTGTGTCATAACCATTACCTGTAAGTAGTGGCCTAGTGTCAAGCTATCTGCAGTAGCGTCAAAGCCAATGTAAAATGGCACAGACTCTTTTTCTAGAAGTTCCTTTAATTCATCTTCAAAAGTAACCTGGTCTATGTAGCCACGTTCCTTTAAAACATCAAAAACATTTGTCATTTACTCCCTCTCCCTTTAAATAAAAATAGGGTGTTTCTCTCCTAAAAGGACGAGAAACACCCGTGGTACCACCTTAATTTGCATAAAGCCTCAAATTTCCCTTAACGCGGAAACGACACGCAATAGTAATAAACTATTGAGACTCTAGACTTGTAATTCACTCAAATTTAAGTTATAGACCTCCCACCAATAGTCTATTCTCTTTATTTAACTAAAATGAGTTACTGTATTATCCTTCATAGTCATATATTAATTTAATCTTTATATTAATATATTAATTGTATTTTGTCAAGACTTCTACTAGTCTTCTACTTTTATCTCTTGGCTATTTTCCCATATACCGTGGATGTTACAGTAGGATGTAGCGAAGATAGTACCAGCTTTTTCAGTGGTAAATCTTGTATTTAAATCTGCACTAGTAAATAGTCCGTCTTCTCCATGAGCTGAGAAGTCATAAGTACCTATTTCTACTGGGAATTTAGAATCTTCTCCTAAAAAGTAAACCTTTACCCAAACTATGTGATGTTCTAAAGTATTAGGATGAGGAATTTCTTCACCTATAATAACTCTCAGATCTACTTCTTCACCTTTTTTAATTGTCTGTGGTGCATGAATTACAGGAACGTGTTTTTCACCTTTCCAGTCCCCGCTTTGATATAAGTCTCCCATTTTCTTCATAATATTACCTCCATTTATATTTTATTATTTCTCATACATTATATTAATACCCAAAAAAAAATATTAAAAACTAAAATCACTGTTTTATAACAAAAATATGATATATAATATAGATAGATTTAAAAGGAGAGAAAATTTATGAATAATATAGAACTTATTGCAACAACCACATTTGGTCTAGAAGCAATAGCAAAAAGAGAACTAGAGGCATTAGGATTTGAAAATTTAAAAGTAGACAATGGAAAAGTAACTTTTCCTGCTAGAGAAAGAGATATAGCTAAAGCTAATATATGGCTAAGAACTGCAGATAGAGTACTATTAAAGATGGGAGAATTTAAAGCCCTTTCCTTTGATGAACTATTTGAAAAGACTAAGGCCCTTCCCTGGGATGAATGGATAGAAGAGGATGCAAATTTTGTAATAGAGGGTAAGAGTATAAATTCAAAACTATACAGTATATCTGACTGCCAAAGAATAGTAGAAAAGGCTATAGTAGAAAAGTTGAAGACAAAATATAATGTAGATTGGTTTGAAAAAACAGGTGCAAGATATACTGTGGAGGTAGCCTTATTAAAAGATGTAGCTACTCTTACTATAGATACTTCGGGAGCTGGACTTCATAAAAGAGGCTATAGGGATAGGGCTGGAGATGCACCTATTAAGGAAACTTTAGCTGCAGCTATGGTTCTTTTAAGTTTTTGGAATAAGGACAGACTTCTCTATGATCCATTTTGCGGATCAGGTACCATACCTATAGAAGCGGCTATGATTGGAAAAAATATTGCTCCAGGTCTAGATAGGGAATTTGCCTCTCAAGAGTGGAGCAGGCTAGATAAAAACATCTGGAAAGAAGCGAAAAGAGATGCTATGTCAAAGATAGACAATGATGTAGAGCTTCAGATACTGGCTTCAGATACTGATAAAAGATCTATATTAAGGGCAAGAGATAATGCTGCAAATCTTGGACTTGAAGATGATATACAGTTCTTTATGAAAGATATGAGAGATGTAGATTTAAAAGACGAATATGGTGTGGTTATAACAAATCCTCCCTATGGAGAAAGAATGGGAGAAATAGAAGAGATCAATCAACTCTATAAAGATCTTGGGGAAAAGTTTAAAGAATTTCCTACTTGGTCAGTTTATGTAATTACATCAAATAAAAATTTTGAGCAGCTATATGGAAAGAAATCTGATAGAAAGAGAAAACTCTATAGTGGTAGAATTGAAACTACTTATTTCCAATTCTACGGTCCAAGGCCAGATAAAGGTTTAAAAAAGAGGAGGGATTAGATGGGAATATATACTAAGACGGGGGATCAGGGTAAAACTTCTTTATATGATGATACAAGACTCTTTAAAGATCATATAAGAGTGGAAAGCTATGGTACTATAGATGAATTGATTTCATTTCTAGGTCTAGCTAAGAATTATGTGGAAGATAAAAGCATATATAAAACATTGGAAAACATACAAAACAAGTTATTCAAGGTGACAACTAATCTTGCTACAAAAGATAAAAGTAAGATAAAGGCCCATATTCTAGAAGAGGATATAGAAGAATTAGAAGAACTTATTGATGTCTATATGGGAAAACTTAACAATCCTACTGGTTTTATAATACCAGGTTCTGGCAGAAAATCTGCATATATTCACGTGGCTAGAACAGTCTGCCGAAGAGGAGAGAGAAGGATAATTTCACTTGCTCAAAGAGAGGAAGTAGACCCTTTAATTATTAAATATGTAAACAGACTTTCTGATACACTCTATGCTATAGGAAGATTTTTAGAGGAAAGTGAAATAAAAGTAAGCTATTAGTATAGATTGATTTTATTAAGTATAGAATTTTTATCCAATATAATATACAATAGAGCTAGAATAGGAGTAATAAAAATATAAATCACATATACAAAATACTAGGAAAATAAAAAAAATGGGTGATTCTATGTTAAGAAGAGATGATTATACAAATATAGATAGTGCAGAAATGGCATTGGACTACTTTCAATTAAATTATCATGTACTAGAGAGTATAGCTGACTGGGTAAGAGTAATAGATGAAGAGGGAATAGTAATCTATGCAAATAAGTCAATGAAAGATGATCTAGGCTATGATATTATAGGTAAAAAATGCTATGAAGTCATATGCAATGTAGAGGTTTGTGATACTTGTATTACTAGGAGAAGTATGGATACAGGAGAGGTAATACAAAAAGAAGAAGTAATAAAAGGAAAGACTTATTCTGTTAAGAGCTCACCTGTTAAGGATTCTAAAGGTATTATAATAGCCTCTGTAGAGGTGTTTCGAAATGTAAGCCGTGAAAGAAAACTGGAACTTGAACTGATAAATAAAAACAAAAAAATGAATGATGATTTAGAATTTTCCAAAAGGCTCCAGCAAAGGATACTGCCTAAAAAAGGGAAAATACAAAATGTGAAGATTGATTACACTTATAAACCCTCAGAAACTTTAAGTGGAGATATGTTTGACCTCTATGAAATTGATGAAGAAAATGTAGGAGTTTATGTAAGTGATGTAGTAGGCAATGGAGTATCAGCATCTCTTATGACTATGTTCGTTAGACAAACCATGAGACTTATGAATGATAATCCTACTAAAGCCTCCCATGTATTGAGAGAACTTCATAAAAGATTTTTGACATTGGGTTTGGAAGCAGAGTATTATTTCACTATATTTTTTGGAATATTTAATACCAGAACAAAAAAGCTTAAATATGTAAATGCCGGTCATAATTGTATGCCCATAAGATATAATTTACAAGAGGGTAGAATGGACATCATTGAAAACAAGGGTTATCCAATATCTTCTTTATTTAAGGAAATAAAATTTGAAGAAAAAGAAATACAAATATATACAGGAGACAAGATCTTGTTTTACACAGATGGTGTAACTGAAGCAAGAGATTACTCAGGAAGGGAATTTGGATTAGAGAGGCTAAAAGGTGTAATAAGGAAAGATCCTAAAAATATACTAGCATCTTTAGAAGGAGCAGTTTTCAATCATAGTTTTGGAGAAATAGATGATGATTTTGCACTTCTCTTACTAGAAGTATTAGATTAAAGGGGGATAATTATGAACTTAAAATTTAACTTTGAAGATTCTTTTATAGAAAAGAGAGAGTTAGAAAATCTAAAGGCACTTGTAAGCGAAAGTCATAAGCTCTTGCATGAGAAAACAGGAGCTGGAAATGATTATTTAGGATTTATAGACCTTCCCAGAGATCTAGATAGAGGAGAATTAAAAAAGATAAAGGAAACTGCTAGTAAAATCAGAGAAGATTCAGAAGTCTTTCTTGTAATAGGTATAGGAGGATCTTATCTAGGAGCTAGAGCATGCATAGATGCTTTGAGTCACAATTTTTATAACAATTTAAGCAAGAAGGATAGGAATGGTCCGGAAATATACTATTTAGGAAACAATATATCACCATCCTATATGCTGGATTTACTAGAGGTTATAGAAGATAAAGAAGTAAGCGTCAATATAATATCTAAATCAGGTACTACTACTGAGCCAGCCATAGCCTTTAGATTTGTAAAGGAATATATGGAGAAGAGATATGGAAAAGAAGAAGCTAAAGCTAGGATATATGCAACTACAGATAAAGAAAAGGGTGCCTTAAAAGAACTATCTAATATAGAAGGCTATGAAACTTTTGTTATACCAGATGATATTGGGGGAAGATATTCAGTCTTAACAGCAGTAGGATTACTTCCAATAGCAGTTGCTGGCATAAATATAGATAAAATGCTTGAGGGTGCTGAAGAGGGGAGAATTGAATACTCTAAAGAAAATCTAGAAAAAAACCCTGCCTATGAATATGCCCTTGTTAGAAATATTTTATACAATAAGGGAAAAGATATAGAGATACTTGTAAACTATGAACCAGCTTTAAATTATTTCTCTGAATGGTGGAAGCAACTCTATGGAGAGTCCGAGGGCAAGGATGGAAAGGGTATCTTTCCTGCCTCTGTCAACTTTACCACAGACCTTCATTCCATGGGGCAACTTATTCAAGATGGTAAGAGGAACTTGTTTGAAACAATAATAAATGTAAAAAGTCCTAGACGTGATATAGCTATAAAAGCTAATGAGGACAATTTAGATGATTTAAATTTTCTAGAGGGAAAGACCTTAGACTATATAAATAAAAAAGCATTTGAAGCTACAAAGCAAGCTCATATAGAGGGAAATGTTCCAAATTTAATAATAGAGATTCCAGAACTAAATGAGTTTTACATAGGTAAGCTTATTTACTTCTTTGAAAAGGCATGTGCCATGTCAGGCTATCTATTAGGAGTAAATCCCTTTGATCAGCCTGGAGTAGAAGCCTATAAAAACAATATGTTTAGACTCTTAGGAAAACCAGGCTATTAAAGGTAAATATATAGGCTAGATAAAAATAAAAAGCGATAAAAACTATCTCAGAAGATGGTTTTTATCGCTTTTTTAGTTTTAGACAACAGCTTTTTCTAAATTCTCTAAAGATTCTATATTTAAGAGAGTTTCTCCTACTAAATATATATTGCCAGCTCCCATGGTAATAATTGTATCACCTTTTTTTGCTTTTGAAATTAAATAGTCCTCTACTTCTTTAAAGCTTGAAAGATAGGTAGATTTTATTCCTTTTTCTTCAATACGTTTAGATAAGTCCTTAGAATGTATTTCTCCTGTATCTAATTCACGGGATGCATATATATCAGTTATTACTACATGATCTGCAAGTTTAAAAGAATTAGAAAAGCTTTCTAAAAGTGCTTTAGTTCTAGTGAAGGTATGGGGTTGAAAAACACAGTATATTTCCCCAGATTTCTTATTTGCTAAAGCTTCTAATGTAGCTTTAATTTCAGTTGGATGATGAGCATAGTCATCAAATATATCAACTCCATTTAAATCTCCCTTGTATTCCAGCCTTCTATGGACCCCATTGTAGAGATTCATATAATTCACCATATCATCTATAGGTACACCGTATATATCCGCTGAAGCAAGACTGGCTAGAGAGTTATATATATTGTGCTCACCCATAATCTTTAAGGTAATTGGAAACTTTCCCTTGCCTTTTATATGTAGGTTGTAGGAAGGAAAGCCATCTTTACAGAATTTAATATCTTCAGCCCTATAATCTGCATCCTTATTTATTCCAAAACTTACTACTTTAGCTTTTGTAGCAGCTATAACTTTCTCCATATGAGGGTCGTCAATGTTTGCTAAAAGATAAGAATCTTCTTTTAAGTTTTTAGCATATTGTACAAATGTATCTACTATATGGTCTATATTTTTAAAATAGTCTAAATGATCTTCGTCTATATTTAATATAATTGCCATGCTAGGAAAATATTTTAAGATATTTGCCTTGTATTCACAGGCTTCTGTCAAAATATAATCGTCAGAATCTATTTTGACATTTCCACCAATATCATCTAATTGACCACCTAAAAGTACTGTTGGTTGTAGATTGCCGTGGTTTGTAATGCTTGCTATCATACTAGTTGTTGTAGTTTTACCATGGGTTCCAGATACTGCTATAGAGTGCTTGTAGTTTTTCATAAGTGCTCCAAGAAAGCTTGCCCTATCTGTAAATTCAACACCTGATTCCTTGGCAGCCTTTAACTCTATATTGTCATTTGAAATAGCGTCTGTATATACTATTAAATCTGCACCTGTAATATTCTCCTTATTGTGCTTTAAAAAAACTTCAGCACCTAGATTTTCTAATCTTTTAATAATTGCACTGTTATTTGAGTCAGTACCTGTAACTTTAAAACCTTTATTTAAAAGGATTTCTGCTAAACCACTCATACTTATTCCGCCTATACCTATAAAATGTATATGCTTATGGACATTAGATTCTAAATTAAATTCAAACATAATATTTCCTCCCGCAGTTCTATTTATATTTATATTATTTTCATTTCTTCTTATTTATATTACTATATCATAACTTCTCTTCTATATGTAAAATTACCACTGATTGATTATATCATATCAAAGATAAATTAAAAGTCATATTTTAATAACTTTTATTATATTTTTAAATAAAAAAATAAATATTTTAAAATAAATAAAGGACTTATGGTTTTTTTATCGTATATATATAAGTAAGTAGTATTTTGTATTGAGAAAGGTGGTGAATGACAATGGAAGTTACAGATGTAAGGATTAGAAAGGTGACTGAAGAATCTAAAATGAAAGCTATTGTATCCGTTACTTTTGATGATGAATTTGTAGTTCATGATATAAAGGTGATAGATGGTATTAACGGCATATTTATTGCTATGCCAAGTAAAAAAATGGCTGATGGAGAATTTAGAGACATAGCCCACCCTATAAATGCTACCACTAGGAAAAAGATACAAGAAGCAGTCTTCGAAGAATATGAAAAAAATTTAACTTCAGCAGAAAATCTAGTTACAGTTGAGTAAAACGGAGCCTATTAGGCTCTGTTTTATTTTTATCACTTGTAGATAACTATAGACATATTCTATAAATAGTATAAAATAATAAATAGTAGAGAAAAAGAACTGGAGTGAGAAATGTGGATATATCAATTATACTTGCAGCAGGTGAAGGTACTAGAATGAAATCTAAAACACCTAAAGTATTACATAGGGTGTGTGGCAAGCCACTTTTAGAATATGTGGTAGATGAAAGTAAAAAAGCGGATATAGATAAAAATATCATAATAGTAGGCCACGGATCAGAACTTATAAAAGAATATTTTCAAGATCAGCCTCTTATATTTAAAGAACAGCCCATAGGTGAAGACGCTCCCTATGGCACTGGTTATGCAGTTATGCAGGCAGAGGATGAGATTGAAGATAGGGATACTGTGCTTATACTTTGCGGTGATGCTCCCCTGATTACAAAGGAGACCATAAGGAAATTATTAGATTACCATAAAGAAAACAACTTTTATGCTACAGTATTAACTACTTTATTGGATGATGCGTCAGGATATGGTAGAATAAAGAGAGATGCTGATGGTAAAGTTTCTAGAATAGTAGAAGAAAAAGATGCCACAGACTTAGATAAAAAGATAAAAGAAATCAATTCAGGAGTATATTGCTTTAAGGGAGAAGTTTTAAAGAAGTTTTTAAAAAGATTAGATAATGACAATTCCCAAAATGAGTATTATATTACAGATATTATTGGCATATTAAAAGATGAAGATTATAAGATAGGAGCCTATCCTATAGAAGATAGTAATGAAGTTCATGGAATTAATTCTAGAGAGCAGCTTAGCTTTAGTGAAGCTGTAATGAAGGAAAGAATTAATAATTTTCATATGAGTGAAGGTGTTACAATAATAGATCCTAACAATACCTATATTGAAAATGATGTGAAAATAGGAAGAGATACTATAATTTATCCAGGTGCCTATTTAGAAGGAAATACTAGTATTGGAGAAGATTGTATCATAAGAGGCAATACTAGAATTTATAATAGCCAGATAGAAGATAGAGTAAAGATAGAATCTTCACTCTTAGAAGAAAGCATTGTAGAGAGCGGTTCCACAATAGGACCTAATGCACACTTAAGACCTAAGGCACATTTGGGGGAAAATGTACATATAGGTAATTTTGTAGAGGTTAAAAATGCCCATATAAAGGATAATTCTAAGGCTGGACATCTTGCATATATAGGAGATGCGCTGGTAGGGGAAAATGTAAATATAGGATGTGGTGTTATATTTGCAAACTATAATGGCAAGGAAAAGCTTCATACGGAAGTTGGAGACAATGCCTTTATAGGTAGTAATTCAAATTTAGTAGCACCAGTAAAGATTAATGATTGGGGCTATGTTGCAGCAGGTTCTACCATAACTAACGAAGTAGAGGAAGGATCATTAGCTATAGAAAGATCTACTCAAAAGAATATAGAGGGTTGGGTAGAAAGAAGAGGCTTAAAGAATAAATAGAATTATAAAATTTAGGGGGAAAAAAGAAAAATGGAATTACTACGTGGAGAAATAAAAATCATTGCAGGAAACGCTAATATAGGCCTAGCAGAAAAAATATCAAAAAAACTAGGTAAAAATATTTCGGATTCACAGGTAACTCACTTTAGTGACGGAGAAATCAATGTAAATATAAGCGAGACCGTAAGAGGACAAGATGTATATATAATTCAACCTACATGTGGACCTGTAAATGACAATTTAATGGAAATCTTAATCCTAATTGATGCGGTAAAGAGAGCTTCAGCAGGAAGAATAAATGCAGTTATACCTTATTATGGCTATGCTAGACAGGATAGAAAGACCAAAGCAAGAGAACCTATAACTGCAAAGCTTGTAGCTGATCTTTTAACCACAGCTGGAGCTGGAAGAGTTATAACAATGGACTTACATGCAGGGCAGATACAAGGATATTTTAATATACCAGTAGACCACTTAACAGCTATTCCTCTATTGGCAGAACATTTTAAAGATATGGTTGGAAAAGACACTGTTGTTGTATCACCAGATCTAGGCGGTGTAACTAGAGCTAGAAAGTTTGCTAATATATTGGATCTACCTATTGCTATAATTGAAAAGAGAAGGCCAAAGCCAAATGTAGCTGAAGTTATGAATATAATAGGAGAAATAGAAGGTAAAGACGCTATTTTAGTAGATGATATAATTGATACTGCAGGAACTATAACAAATGCAGCTGCAGTTTTAAAAGAAAAAGGTGCTAAAAAAGTTTATGGCTGTGCCACTCATGGGGTTTTATCTGGACCTGCAATAGATCGTATAGCTGCTTCAGAGCTAGAGAAATTTATTATAACAGACACTATACCTCTAGTAGAAAGTGAAAAAACAAAAAAGATAGAAGTAGTAACAGTATCTGATCTGTTTGCTGAAGCTATAAATAGAATAAATAGTAACAAGTCTATAAGTATAATATTTGATTAAGCAGGAGATGATGAATTGTATTTAGTAGTAGGTTTAGGTAATCCAGGTAAAGATTACAGAGATACTAGACATAATATAGGATTTAAAGTAGTAGAACTATTGGCAGAAAAATATAATCTAAAGTTAAATAAACTAAAATTTAAATCTATCTATGGAGAAACAAATATAGGAGGTAAAAAGGTAATCCTATTGAAGCCTCAAACATATATGAACAACAGTGGAATAGCTGTTGCTGAAATTGCAAGATTTTATAAAATACCAAGTGAAAACATCATAGTAGTAGTAGATGATATAGATATAGAATTTGCCAGTTTGAAAATAAGACCTAAGGGGAGTGCAGGATCTCACAATGGTTTAAAATCCATAATATATCATCTGAAAGATGAAAACTTTTCAAGAGTAAGAATAGGAATAGGAAAAAAGCATCCAAATGAAGATCTGGCAAAATTTGTACTTAGTAGATTTCCCAAAGATGATTTAATTCATATTCAGGAGACTATTGAGAAGGCTGGAGATGCTGTAGAGACTTTGATAAAGAGCGGAATTGACATGGCAATGAATCAGTATAATTAATAGACTAAGAAAACAATAGTATAGGACAAATCTAATCTCAAAACTTGTTTTGAGCTTAGATTTGTTGTAGAGGAGTAAAATATGAAAGACTTTTTAATAGATCCTTTAAAAAATTTAGATTCTTATAAGAAAATATTAGAAGATATCCATGATTCCATAAGCCCTATTAGCACTTATGGAATCATCGAAGAAGCCTTAAGTCAAATCCTTATGGGCTTAAGCACACATACAAAAAAACAGCTTATATTTATAACGGAAAACGAACAAAAGGTAAGGAAGATCTATGAAGATATAATCAATACGTCTAATATAGATGTAGAAATATTTCCTAGAAAGGAAACTTTTTTTTATGATGTAGATATCTCCAGTGATGAAAATTTGAATCAAAGACTAAAAGTTATTTCAAAACTGGATAATGGAGACAATTTTATAGTGGTAGCCTCCTTAGAATCTCTATTAGATAAGATTATCAATAGGGATTTATTTCAGGAATATACTTTAGGAATAGATGAAGATTCCATAATAGATTTAAAAGATATAGCAGAGAGACTTACAATAGCTGGATATGAAAGAATGTCTATGGTGGAATCCAGGGGGCAGTTTTCTATAAGAGGAGGAATAATAGATGTATTTCCCCCAGGGAGTGATAATCCCTATAGGATAGAGCTCTTTGATGATGAAGTAGATAGCATAAGAAGCTTTGATATAATGAGTCAAAGATCCTTAGATAGAATTACTAGCTTTAAGATTCATCCCACAAAGGAAATACTTATTCTTAAAAGATATAGGGGAGAAATAATAAAGAATTTAAAAAAAGATTTAAAAAATTATAAAGATAATGAAAGTATAAAAGATAAATTCAACAATTATTTAGAGCAATTAGAAGAGGCTTGGGATTTAAAAAACACAGATTTAATAAGTCCCTATATACCCAAAGAAAACTTAAGCTCAATAATAGAGTATTTTAAAAGTGATGCCTGTATCTTTATTGAGGAACCCCAGAGAATTCAAGAGAAGTTTAAGCTCCTAGAGGAAAATCGAGTTTTAAAAATCACTGATCTGCTGGAAGCTGGAGAAGTTACCAAAAGTCATATAGATACAAATTATAGCTATGAAGAGATTATTCCAGCCATAAAGGAAAGGATAGTTCTTACAAATAGTGTTATTTTAAAAGGCCAGGCATATTTTAGACCTAAGTCCATATATAATTTCTCTATGAAATCTAATAATAGTTATCATGGTAAGATGGATCTGCTAGTAGAGGACTTAAATCACTATAAATACAGAGGATATAAGATAATTCTCCTATCTGGAACTGAAGAAAGAGGCTTGAGGCTAAAGAAGGCTTTAGAAGATTTGAATTTTGAAATTGCTTTTTCTAAAGATAGATTGGGAGCTATTAAATCAAATCAAGCCATAATAACTCCAGCTAGTATACATGGAGGTTTTGAGTATTCAAATTTAAAATTAATAGTAATAAGTGACAAGGAAATATTTGGTGCTCAAAAAAAGAAGATAAAAAGCAAGTCCAAAACTAAAAAGAAAGCTGCAATAAGTTTAGGAGACCTGGAAGTAGGATCCTTTATAGTTCATGAAAATCATGGAATAGGGAGATATGAAGGCATTGAAAGATTAGACATTCAAGGAGTCAAGAAGGACTTTCTCACTATCAGATATAGAGGTAATGATAAGTTATATATTTCCATAGATCAAATGAATCTAATACAAAAATATATAGGATCAGAATCCATAAAGCCAAAATTAAATAAATTAAATAGTGTGGAATGGAAAAACACAAAATCCCGTGCCAAAAGTTCTGTGGAAGATATGGCAGTAGATCTATTGAATCTATATGCTAAACGAGATAGTCAAAAGGGTTATCAATTTAGTAAAGATACTGTCTGGCAAAGACAATTTGAAGATTTGTTTCCCTATGAAGATACAGAAGGACAGGCTAGGTCTTCTGTTGAGATAAAGAAAGATATGGAAAAACAAAAACCTATGGATCGATTGCTTTGTGGAGATGTAGGATATGGTAAAACTGAAGTTGCGCTTAGGGCTGCCTTTAAGGCCATAATGGATGGAAAACAAGTAGGTATACTTGTACCTACTACCATATTAGCTCAACAACATTTCAATACTATGGTAGAGAGATTTAGAGATTTCCCCATAAATGTTGGACTCTTAAGTAGATTTAGGACTCCTAAAGAGCAAAGATTAACCATAGAGGGACTTAAAGAAGGCAATATAGATATAGTTGTAGGCACCCATAGGTTAATATCTAAGGATGTGAAGTTTAAAAACTTAGGTCTCTTGATAATAGATGAAGAGCAAAGATTTGGTGTAAAGCATAAAGAAAGATTAAAAGAATTTAAAACAGAAATAGATGTATTGACTCTAACTGCTACCCCTATTCCCAGGACTCTTCATATGTCCCTTGTTGGAATAAGGGATATGAGTGTTATAGAAGATCCTCCTGAGGAGAGATATCCTATACAGACCTATATAGTAGAATTTAATCCCCAGATGATAAGAGATGCTATATTAAAAGAGATGTCTAGGGATGGACAGGTATACTTTGTATATAATAGGGTCCAAACCATAGACAAGATGGCTGCAGAAATAAAAAAACTGGTTCCAAATGCTAGAATTGCAGTAGCCCATGGTCAAATGGGAGAAAGAGAACTTGAAAAGGTTATGATGGACTTTCTAAATAAGGAATATGATGTATTAGTTACTACTACTATTATAGAAACTGGCCTAGATATACAGAATGTAAATACAATTATAGTTTATGATGCAGATAAGATGGGACTTTCTCAACTCTACCAATTGAGGGGAAGAGTAGGTAGAACTAATAGAATGGCCTATGGCTACTTTACCTACCAGCAAAATAAGGTTTTATCTGAAGTGGCAGAAAAGAGATTAAGAGCTATTAAGGAATTCACTGAATTTGGCTCAGGCTTTAAAATTGCTATGAGGGATTTAGAGATTAGAGGATCTGGTAATCTCCTGGGAATGAAACAATCAGGCCATGTAGAAGCAATTGGTTATGACCTCTATGTTAAGTTTTTAGGAGATGCTATTAGAAGATTAAAGGGTGAAAAACTAGAAGAAGAAATAGAAACCACAGTAGATATAAATATAGATAGCTTTATACCTAAGAAATTTATAAGGGATGAAGAAATAAAAATAGAGATCTATAAAAAGATTGCTGTTATTGAAGATCAAAAGGATTATAGTGAATTAATAGATGAACTTATAGATCGATTTGGTGATATTCCTAGGGAAGTAGAAAATCTTATGGATGTCTCTTTAATAAAGTCAATAGCCAATAAAAACAATATAAAAAACATTATCCAGACAGGAGATAAGGTTAGATTAGATCTGGTGGATGATAGGAATATGACCTTAACTACTATAGATGAATTATCGAGGGAATATGGTAAAAGTATTAACTTTAGCTTGTCAAAATCACCATTTATAGAATTAAAGATAAAATCTAATATTTTAGATAGCACTAAAGGCCTTGTGGAAAAGATCGATAGCCTTAAGAAAGAAAAAGAAGATATATAGAAAATTTCTCAGTGGATAAAAGAGAGGATGTTTTATTTGTATAAGATTAAAAATAAAAAAATAATACTTGTAGCCTTAATTATAGCTATGGGAATTATACTAAATGCCTGTGCCAAATCTTCTACAGAGGAAGTAGCTGCACTTGTAAACAAGGGAAAAATTGGTATGGAAGAATTTGATGAAGAATATAAGATACAAGTAAATTCTATCAAAAGTCAATTAGGTGAGGA
This sequence comes from uncultured Tissierella sp., assembly GCA_964489715.1. GTDB lineage: Bacteria > Bacillota > Clostridia > Tissierellales > Tissierellaceae > Tissierella_A. The sequence continues at coordinate 24,099 of CAZBAK010000016.1, forward strand.
CATATTAGAACAAGAAAGTCCTGATGGAGTAATATTCAAAGAAGAACTAAAAAAAGAGACTTTAAATAGAATGATAGTAGAAGAGATAATCAGCCAAGATGCTAAGAAAAAAGATATAGAAGTAAGTGATGATGAAATGGATAAAACCCTAGAAGAAGTAAGGGAAGGCATGGGTGGAGAAGAGGAATTAAATAAGTATATGGAAAGTCTAGGAATAGATGAAAGCTATTTAGAAGAATATAGTAGAAAGATTATACTGTTAGAAAAGCATAAAAAGAACTTTATGGAAAATCTTGAAATAAAAGATAAGGAAGCCAAGGACTTTTTTGAAGAAAATAAGGATGAATTGGTTGTGGTAAAGGCTAGACACATATTAGTTGAAAATGAAGATAAGGGCAATGAGATCCTAGGCAAATTAATTGATGGAGAAAGTTTTGAAAAACTAGCTTTAGAAAACTCTAAAGATACAGAAACTGCCCAGTTAGGTGGAGATCTAGGTTATTTCACAAGAGGTCATAATCCTAAAGATTTTGATCAAGTAGTTTTCGCCTTAAAGGAAGGTGAAACAAGCAACTTATTTAAAAGTGAAATAGGCTTTCACATAGTTGAGGTTGAAGAAAAAAAGGATACATTTAAAGAGTTAAAGTCAGATCTTATCAACAATCTAAAGGAAAATAAATATGTAGAATACTTAGAGAAACTACAGGAAGATGCAAAGATAGAAATATTCTTAGAAGAGATGAAGAAAGACAAGTAAAAACAAGGAGAAATAAAAAAATGGCGAAAATATATGTAATAGGTTTAGGCCCAGGCAGTGTAGATGATATGACCCTAGGTGCTATTAATAGGATCAACAATAAAAATAAAAATTTCTTAAGAACAGAAAAGCATCCTACTATAGAATACTTCAATGAAAATTCTGTAGAGTATAAAGCCTTTGACTATCTATATGAAAGCAAGGATGAATTTAAAGAAGTTTATACTACTATAGTGGACTCCTTAATAGAAGAACTTAGATCTGGAGAAGATATAAATTATTTTGTACCAGGTAATCCACTTGTGGCAGAGAGTACAGTAGAGATACTCTTGGAAAGAGAAGTTGATATAGAGATAATTACAGGAATGAGTTTTATAGACCCTCTTATAATGAGCGTTAAAAGGGATCCTATAAATGGTTTAAAAATAGTTGACGGAACAGTATTTGATTTTTCAATGATTGATATAAATTTAGATATAATCATAAGTCAGGTCTATAACCAGAGAATAATTTCGGAAATAAAGTTAATTCTCTCTGAAGTTTATGGAGATGAGTATGAAGTTTACATTGTAGATAGTGCAGGAATAAAGGATAAAGAGAAAAAAATCAAGACTCCTATATATTTAATGGATAGAATAGAAGAAATTGGGTATTTAACTAGTATATACATTCCTAGAATGGAAAATAAAAAAATATTTGATTTCAATGATATTCTCCACATAATGAAAAAACTTAGAGGTGAAGACGGATGCCCTTGGGATCTGCAACAAAGTCATGAATCTCTAAGAGAATGTGTTATAGAGGAGGCTTATGAACTTGTAGATGCAATAGATAGAGGAGAAGTTGGGGATATTATTGAAGAGCTGGGAGATATTCTCTTACAGGTGGTATTCCATAGTGAGATAGCTTCTGAGGAAGGAGATTTTTCCTTAATCCATGTCACAACAGACTTAGCTAATAAGTTAATTTATAGACATCCAAATGTTTTTTTAGATGAAAAGGTGGTAAATTCAGAGGAAGTAGTATATAATTGGGATAGATTGAAGGATCTACAACGAGGATTTAATACTATAGATGAAAAAATAAAACATATTTCTAGTTTACCTTCTTTAATAAAGGCTATTAAGACACAAGAAATAGCTGCTAAAATCGGCTTTGATTGGAAGACAATAGAAGGGCCATTGGAGAAAATCAAAGAAGAGTATGAAGAAATAATAGAAGTGTTAGATTCTTCAGAGCTAGATTTTCAAAGGCTGGAAGAGGAAATAGGAGATTTATTTTTTGCTGTAGTCAACTTGGCGAGATTTCTCAAGGTTGATCCAGAAGTTTCTATGAATAAGGCTAACAATAAATTTATCAATAGATTTAGGTTTATGGAAGAAAAATCTATTGATAAAGATAAAAGTTTAAATGACCTTAGCTTAGAAGAGATGGAAGAATTATGGAATTTAGCCAAGAAAAATAAATTCTAGTTGCATTAATGTAAGAATTTTATTAGAATGTAAGAAAGTAAACTATTATTTAAGGAGGAATTTATAATGAATAAAGCTGAATTAATAGCTAGTATAGCTGATAAGAGTGAATTAACTAAAAAAGATTCAGAAGCTGCACTAAATGCTTTTATAAAATCTGTGGAGGAAGCACTAGCAGATGGAGAAAAAGTACAACTTGTAGGTTTTGGAACATTTGAAGTTAGACAAAGAAAAGCTAGAGAAGGTAGAAACCCAAGAAATCCTCAAGAAGTAATTCAAATACCAGCATCTAATGCTCCAGTGTTTAAAGCGGGTAAAAACTTAAAAGAAACTGTAAACCCAAAATAAATTTTTAAAAAAATCAGGTCTTTGACCTGGTTTTTGTTTTGAAGGGAGTGTTAATTATTAGAATTGACAAGTTTTTAAAAAACTCTAGAATTATAAAAAGAAGAACTGTGGCAAAGGAAGCCTGTGAACAAGGCAAGGTTTTAATAAACAATAAACAAGCAAAGCCTGGTGATGAAGTTAAGGTCTCAGATGAAATCACAATCAACTTTGGAAACGGTAGCAGGTCTTTTCAAGTCTTAGAAGTAAAGGACAATGTATCTAAAGATAGAGCTACTGATCTTTATAAAATCTTAGATTAAAAACAAGCCTTGTAATTTAAATAATTAAGTTGATAATACTTCTATTTAATGAGATAATTAAAAGAGAATCAATAGAGGATTTTTATTAATATGAAAAAACTTATTACTAATAGAGCTCTTAAATGGTGGGGATGATATGGTTAGAAAAAATAAAAAGAAAAGAAGAGTCAGATTATATCATATTATTTTATTGTTTATATCCATGTATATTCTTGTGATAGTTGTAAAGCAAAACAAGTTAAAACAAGAATTAATTCTTAAAGAGAAAGAAGTACAAGCTGATATAGAACTTCTTCAAGAAGACATAGAGGCTTTAAATAAGGAAGTAGAGAAAAAAGGAAGTATTGAATTTTTGGAAAATACTGCTAGGGAAGAGTTGGGAATGGTAAAACCCAATGAAATCATATATATTGATAAAAAGCTTTATAAAAATTCAATTTTCAACTTTTTAAATAAGCCTACTGATTGACATAAGTGTCTTTATAATATATACTAAAAATGAAAATATTATTAAGGAGGAATTATGTATTTATGCCTGTATCTGTCGGACAAATAATTGAGGGTACTGTAACTGGTATTACTAACTTTGGTGCATTCGTTCAGTTACCAGAAGGAAAGAATGGATTAGTTCATATTTCAGAAATATCTCATGACTATGTAGAAAAGGTTAGCGACTACTTAAAGAGAAATGAAAAAATCAAGGTAAAAGTTTTATCCATAACTCAAGATGGTAAAATTAGCCTCTCTATTAGGCAAGCAAAACCTAAGACTAAAAAACCTATAGAGATTGATTGGAACAAACCAGAAGATTCACAAAAAAATATGTCTTTTGAAGACAAGTTAAATAGTTTTCTAAAAGATAGTAACGATAAAATAGATCAGTTAAAATCCAGGGAACCAAAAAGAAGCAACATAAAACCTAGAAAAGATATCTAGTATATAGCTTAAAATAAAAAAACCAAAATATTTTGGTTTTTTTATTTTAAGCCTCTATAAATCTAGAATATTAAAGAAGTATTGAGAAAATAAAATATATATTAAAAAAGGGGAGATATCTCCCCTTTTTTTTGAGAATAATTTGACTTTTTTTATGAAAAAGGATACTTTATACTTAGTAGTTTAATAATACTAAAGTGGTGGATAAAATTGGAAGAAAGAGTATGGAATACAATATGTAAATATAAGCTAATTGAAGAAGATGATAATATAGTTTTAGGCATATCTGGTGGACATGATTCTATGTCTTTATTGTATCTGCTAATGGAAATTAAAAAAAGACTTTCTTTTAATCTGATTTTAGCCCATGTAAACCATGGCGTAAGAGGAGAAGATGCCTTAAAGGATGAGTTATTTGTAAAATCTATATCAGACAGGCTGAATCTAAAGTATTTTTCTAAAAAGGTAGATATGGTGGCTAGAGCTAAAGAAAAGAATATATCCCAAGAAGAGGCAGGGAGAGAGCTAAGATATGGGTTTTTTAGAGAAATAATTAAGACACTTGGAAAAGGTAAGATTGCAGTAGCTCACAACAGAAAAGATCAGGCTGAAACCTTACTTTTAAGAATCATGAGAGGTACTGGTTTAGATGGACTTAAAGCTATGGATTTTAAATCAGGAGATATAATAAGACCTATTTTAGATATAGATAGGTGGGAAATTGAAAAATATATATATGATAATAAAATAGAAACAGTGCTTGATAGGACAAATTTAGAAAGCATATATTCTAGAAACAAGGTGAGACTTGAGTTAATACCCTATATAGAAGAAAATTTTAATCCTAATATTGTAGATACCCTTTTTAGACTTTCTGAAAGCGCAAGAATAGATAGTGAGTTTTTAGAAAAGTATACAGAAAAAAAGTATTCTAAAGTATTAATTAAAGAAGAAGATGGTAAAATTATATTTAAAGACAGTAAATTTGAAGAAGAAGATCTAAGTATAAAAAAAAGACTGCTTCGTAAGGCCATAGACAATTTAAATAAGGGTCTTCAGGGTATAGAAGAAATACATATAACTTCTATAATAGAGCTCTTCTCCAAAAAAGAAACTGGTAAAAAAATAAATCTTCCAAATGATATTATAGCTAGAGTAAGTTATAATAATTTAATAGTGGAAAAGTTAAGAAGAGATAGATCTATATCCCCTACTCCTTCACTGGTAGAATTAGAAATTGGGGAAAACGTGCTAGATGATTATATGTTAGTTATAGATTTACAGATATTGGATAGAAGAGAATTTGCTTCCCAGGGAAAATATAGAAATGTGGAATACTTTGATTATAATAAGATAGTAGGAAAAAGCTATATAAGAAGCAGAAAAGCAGGAGATAGATTCAAACCCCTTGGAATGAGGGGAAGTAAAAAAATAAAAGATTATTTTATAGATGAAAAAATACCTAGGGAAGAAAGAGATAAAATTCCACTATTAGTAGATGAAGAAAATATAATTTGGGTAATAGGTTATAGGACTAGTGAGAATTATAAGCTAGATAGAGATACAGAAAAAATTTTAAGGGTAGAATACAATAAAGGATAGGAGAAGATAATATGAAAAATGACATTAAAGAAATACTTATACCAGAAGAGGACGTTTTAAATAGGATAAAAGAACTGGGACAAGAAATTACAAATGACTACAAAGACAAAGAGTTAATAGTAATTGGAATTCTAAAAGGAGCTATAGTCTTTATGGCTGAACTCTGTAAAAGAATAGACATGCCTATAAATATGGATTTTATGAGTGTTTCTAGCTATGGTATGTCATCAGAATCCACTGGAGAAGTTAAAATAACAAAAGATCTAGATGCTTCTGTAGCGGGCAAGGACATACTTATAGTAGAAGATATTATAGATACTGGACTTACACTTTCCTATCTGACAGACAACTTAAGAAAAAGAGGAGCTAACAGTGTAAAAATTGTTACCTTACTTGACAAGCCTAATAGAATAAACACAGAAGTAAAGGTGGATTACTTAGGATTTGAAGTGCCAAATGAGTTTATAGTAGGATATGGACTTGATTATGCTGAAAAATATAGAAATCTTCCCTATGTGGCATCTTTAAAGGAAGAAGTTTATAGTTAGCCATATAGATTGAATAAATAAATACTATATGTTATAATTAAAAAATATCAACTACCCATAATAGGGAGGGAGGACTTGTATTGAAGAGATTTTTTAGAGGCATAAGCGTTTACTTACTTATCATGCTGCTTCTTATGTTTGGAGTAAGGTTTATGCAACAAAATGTAGATGAGATCAAGACTATGGATATAACAGAACTTGTTAACAATCTAGAGTCTAATAATATTGAGAGTATACAGATGGAAGGTGGACCTGAAGGAACTGTAGAGGGTACACTAAAGGATGAAACTAAATTTACTAGTTTTATACCAGAAGAATTGAGAAGTGATTTTTATCCTAGTTATTTAAAGGATAAGGTAGAGAATGAAGAGATTAGATTGATTGGTAAACCAGAGCCAGCTGATCCTTGGTACTTTACATTACTACCAACGATTTTACTTCTACTGGTTTTTGGAGTGTTTTGGTTTGTATTTATGAAACAGTCCCAAGGTGGCGGTAGTGGTAAGATGATGAGTTTTGGTAAAAGCAAGGCCAAGATGCATAAAGAAGATGAATCTACTCTTGTAAGCTTTAACGAGGTGGCAGGCTTACAGGAAGAAAAAGAAGAATTGAAAGAAATAGTAGATTTTTTAAAGGGACCTAAAAAATATATGGAAATTGGAGCTAGAATCCCAAAGGGAGTTCTACTTATAGGACCGCCTGGTACAGGTAAAACTTATTTATCTAGAGCTGTAGCAGGAGAGGCTAAGGTACCATTTTTCACAATATCAGGTTCTGATTTTGTAGAGATGTTCGTAGGAGTAGGTGCAAGTAGAGTTCGTGATTTATTTGAAACGGCTAAAAAGAATGCACCTTGTATAATATTTATAGATGAGATTGATGCAGTAGGTAGAAAAAGAGGAGCAGGTATGGGTGGAGGTCATGATGAAAGAGAGCAGACCCTAAACCAACTTTTAGTTGAGATGGATGGTTTCGGCAAGAATGAAGGTATAATTCTTATGGCAGCTACTAACAGACCTGATATACTTGACCCAGCACTTTTAAGACCTGGTAGATTTGATAGACAGATATATGTAGGCTTACCAGATGTTAGGGGAAGAGAAGAAATACTAGAAGTACACAGTAGAGATAAACCATTTGATGATGATGTAGATCTAAGTGTGGTAGCTAGAAGAACACCAGGATTTACTCCAGCTGATTTAGAAAACCTCTTAAATGAAGCGGCACTTTTAACTGCTAGGGCTAGCTTAAAAAGAATCCCTATGGATTTAGTAGAAGAGGCTTCTATAAAGGTTCAAGCAGGACCTGAGAAAAAGAGTAGGATTGTAAGTGAAAAAGAAAGAAGGCTTACGGCCTATCATGAAGCTGGTCATGCGGTAGTTTCTAGACTCCTACCAAATACAGATCCAGTTCATATGATAACAATTATACCAAGAGGTATGGCTGGAGGCTTTACGGCCTATATACCTGAGGATGATGTGAATTATATGACTAAAAAACAGATGGAAGATTCCTTGGTAAGTTTATTAGGTGGTAGAGTCAGTGAAGCTTTAGCTTTAGAAGATATAAGCACAGGAGCTCAAAATGATATTGAAAGAGCTACTAAAATTGCTAGACAGATGATAACCCACTATGGTATGAATGATAAACTTGGACCAATGACCTATGGTACAGATCAAGAAGAAGTATTTATGGGGAAAGATTTTGGTAGAAGTAAAAATTATTCAGAAGAAGTAGCTGCTATTATCGATAGAGAAATGAGAAAGTTGATAGATGTAGCCTACAATAAGGCTGAAAGATTGTTAGAGGAAAACATGGAAATATTAGAGAGAGTTGCCTTGGCTCTTTTAGATAAGGAAACCATAGATGCTAGAGAATTTGAAGAACTGTTTTTAGGTAGACCCTTAGAAGACGATGAATTTGCCAATCAATATAGTAAGACAAAAAACTATTATGACAAGGAAAAAATCGTAGAAAAGAGTCATGATTCCAAAGAAGTTGAAGAAGGATTTAAAGAAGAAGACATACTAAAAGCAGAAGGCAAAATGCCAAAGAAAGAAGAAGAAGAAGAAGAGAAAGAAAGAAAAGACAAAAAAGATACAGAAGAAAAAGAATAATTATAAAAGGTTAGGATTTTTCCTAACCTTTTTTTGATAAAATATATTATAAAATCTTTATAATTATTTATTAATATACAATGGTGGGGGTATTTTTTTGGAAAATAGAGAGATGGATACTAGAGAGATGTTGTTAGTAATAGATGTTGGAAACTCAAATATAGTTTTTGGAGTTTATGAAGGCCAGGAGCTATTATATAATTGGAGAATTACCAGTGACAAAGATAGGACTTCAGACGAATATGGCCTCTTATTTGATCAAATTTTCAAATTTAACGGGCTGAAAGTAAAGGATGTTAAAAATATAATAATATCTTCAGTGGTTCCTCCACTTATCCACACCATGTCTACTATGAGTAGGAGATATTTCAAGGTGGAGCCGATAATAGTAGGATCTGATATAGAAATTGGTATAAATATTAAATACGATAATCCAGAAGAGGTTGGAGCAGATAGAATAGTAAACTCTGTGGCAGGATTTGAAAAATATGGGGGTCCTCTTATAATTGTGGATTCAGGAACTGCCATAACTTTTGATGCTATTGGTAGGGATGGAAGTTATCTTGGTGGAGTTATAACTCCTGGTATAAAGATATCTTCTGAAGCACTTTTTTTAAGAACTGCAAAACTACCTAAGGTAGAAATAGCTAAGCCAGATAAGATAATTGGTAAAAATACAATTAACAGCATACAATCTGGTCTTGTCTATGGATATATTGGTATGATAGATTATGTCATAAGAGAAATGATAAAAGAAATGAGCAGTGAAGGCGAATTTGTAAATGTAATAGCCACAGGTGGATTTTCAACTCTTATTTCCAATGAAAGTAAATATATAAATATCATTGACAGCCTCTTGACCTTAGAGGGACTTAGGATTATATTTGAAAAAAATCAAAAGAAATAAAGCTTTATTTAATATGGGGTGTGAATTATGAAAATAAGAGATATAGATATAGAAGAAACAGTACTATCACCTATGGCAGGAGTGACGGATCTTGCCTATAGATTAATCTGCAAAGGAATGGGAGCAGGTCTTGTAGTTACAGAGATGGTAAGTGCCAAGGGCCTGTATTATAATAGTCGGGGAACTGAATTTATTACACAGATAGATGAAAGAGAAAGACCTGTATCCCTACAGTTATTTGGTTCTGATCCAGATATTATGAGTTTTATAATAGAAAAAAACTTAAATAAAAGAGAAGATATAGACATAATAGATATAAATATGGGTTGCCCTGCTCCTAAGATTGTAAAAAACGGTGATGGCTCAGCCCTTATGAAAAATCCAAAGCTTGTAGGAGAGATTCTAAGAAAATGTGTAAAGAAATCTCAAAAGCCTTTGACAGTGAAAATAAGGACAGGCTGGGATAGTGATAGTATTAATGGTGTAGAAATAGCTAAAATAGCAGAAGATAGTGGAGTGGATGCCATAACAGTTCATGGAAGAAGCAGAGAGATGTTTTATTCTGGAGAAGCTGACTGGGATATAATAGGAGAAATTAAAAATAAACTTAAGATAGCAGTTATAGGAAATGGAGATGTATTCACTGCGTCTGATGCTATTAGACTTAAGAAGCATACTGCTTGTGATGGAGTAGCTATAGGAAGAGGTGCTATGGGAAATCCATTTATATTTAAAAATATAAATAGGGTCATGGCAGGTAAGGAAGAATCTAAAGCTAGTAATAAAGAGCTATTGGATGTTATGTTAAAACATATAGACCTAGCTTGTAAATTTAAGGGAGAAAGAATAGCTATAAAAGAAATGCGAAAACATATAGCTTGGTATTTAAAGGGGCTTAGGGGCTCCAATGAAATTAGAAATCTGATAAATACCATGGAAAACAAAAAAGATATAGAGAAACTCTTAAGTCAATATTTATTGAATTTAGAATAAATATCTTGACATATGGCCTAGGCTTGTTTATAATATCTTGCATGTATGATTAAAAGCCTATGTTATAAGAGAATAAATTAGAGATTATATATAATAATAGAATAAATGATCTAAAGTATGGTTAATAGAAAGGGAGAGAAAGTTAATGACGGAAAGACATGTCTTTTTAACTCAAGAAGGTTTAGATAAATTAGAGGAAGAATTAGATGAGGCTAAAGCAGTAAAGAGAAAAGAAATTGCTGCTAGAATAAAAGTGGCCTTAAGTTTTGGAGATATAAGCGAGAACTCTGAATATGATCAAGCTAAAAATGAACAAGCTCAACTTGAAGAAAGAATTGCAAAGATTGAAGCAATGCTTAGAAATGCAAAGCTAATAGACGAAGATGAAATAACAACAGATGTTGTTAGTATAGGATCTAAGGTTTCAGTAAAAGATTTAGAATATGATGAAGAGATGGAGTATATAATTGTGGGTTCTGCAGAGGCTGATCCCTTTGAAGGAAAAATTTCAAATGAATCTCCATTAGGTAATTCTTTACTTGGCGGGAAAAAGGGCGATGTAATAAAAGTTCCTGTCCCAGATGGAATCATAGAGTATGAAATTTTAAATATTACGCGATAAGTAATAATTCAAGGAGGGAAAGTAATGTCTGAAGAAACACAAGATTTAAATGAAATGCTTTTAATGCGAAGGGAAAAACTAAATAGTCTAATAGAAAAAGGAAAAGATCCTTTTTTAGTAGAGAAATTTAATAGTAGTAACTATAGTGATGAGATACAAGAGAACTTTGAAGAGTTTGAGGAAAAAGAAGTATCAGTAGCTGGTAGAATTATGTCTAGAAGAGGTCATGGTAAAGTAAGCTTTATGGATCTCCAAGATAGTAAGGGAAGAGTGCAGATATTTGCTAGATTTAATAATCTTGGTGAAGAAGCTTATAAAGAATTAGAGCTACTGGATATAGGAGATATAATAGGAGTTAAAGGTGAAGTATTTAAAACTAAAATGGGAGAAGTATCTATTAGGGCCAATGAAATAACGATAATGAGTAAATCTCTTCAAATACTTCCTGAGAAATTTCATGGTTTAAAAGATCAAGACCTAAGATACAGGCAAAGATATGTGGATTTAATAGTAAATCCTGAAGTTAAAGAGACATTTATACTTAGATCTAAAATGCTAAAGGCTGTTAGAGAATATTTAGATGAAAGAGATTTTCTAGAGGTAGAGACTCCTATACTGAGTACTGTAGCTGGAGGGGCAAATGCAAGACCTTTTACTACTCATCACAATACCTTGGACCTAGATATGTATATGAGAATAGCAAATGAATTATATCTAAAGAGACTTATAGTTGGAGGATTCGATAAGGTGTATGAAATGGGAAGAATGTTTAGAAATGAAGGAATGAGTCCTAAACATAATCCTGAATTTACAAATATAGAACTATATGAAGCCTATGCTGATTATGAAGATATGATGGTGTTAACTGAAGAGCTTATAGCACATGTAGCAGAAAAAACTTTGGGAACTACAAAGATAAATTATCAAGGAGTAGATCTTGATTTGACCCCTCCTTGGAAGAGAATGGATATGGCTGATGCTATAAAAGAATTTGTAGGTGTGGATTTTTCAGAGATAGATACAGATGAGGAAGCTATAAAGATTGCCAAGGCAAAAGGAATAGAAGTTAATAAGGGAATGACAAGGGGACATATAATATCAGAAATGTTTGAAGAGTTCTGTGAAGCTCACTTAATACAACCTACATTTATTACAGGTCATCCAGTAGAGGTTTCACCTTTAGCTAAGAGAAATCCAGAAGATCCTAGAAAGAC
>CAZBAK010000017.1:0-34644 GCA_964489715.1 uncultured Tissierella sp.
AAAGCAAATAGAATGAAATATTTTAATCATTTAATTCGCCTTTGATCCCTATTGTTTATTACATAAAAAAAGATAAGAACAATTAAGTCCTTATCTTTCCAATATTCATATTAAATTTACTCAGATGTTACTACTGTTTCTGTTGGTACTTCGATTTCTTTTTCTGCTATTATATCTTCTATCAATTCTTTTGTTTCCATCAATTGCTCTATGCTCATACTATTATAATCTTTTCCTGAAGATGCTGGTACATTTATACCTTGCTTCTTTAAAAAACTATTTACTTGATCTTCATTTTTTTGATATAGATAGTATCCTACTGCACAAGCACCTACTCCTACTGCTACACCCATTAAATGATCACTATTTATTTTTGAAAACATATCTATTCCTCCTTATTGTTTTTATTTTACAATACTATATGGAAAAAGTCTCTGCCTTATTTTTTATAACTATATTATTTGCATCTCCTAAGAGTTCTGATGCTCCTACTTCTTTACTGTCTAACATGCTATCATTAGCCATATAATAGTTGTTTTTTAGTTTGAATTGTTTGTTTCCTATATAGTTAGATATCATATCTCTTAGCATATTTATTTTACTGTTTAAATCTCTATCATTTATTATGGCTCCTTGAAATATGCTTACATTATATTGAGGCTGGCCTGTAAAGATATTTTTTAATTCTTTTACCTTTACTGTTATACCTTCAAAGGGTAGATCTAAACTATGTCTACCAAATGCTGCAAGCCATGTTATAAATGAACCTGTTATTAGTTTACCATTTTTTACTGAATTGTAAAGATAAACTGATGAAACTAATTCTGGATCAAAGGCACCATGTTCTTTAATTTCCTTGTATCCATGGTCCAAAATAGCAAGTGAGGTTGTACCTACTGATATCCAGGACAAAAAGTTTACAATCTCCCTGTTTTTAAAAGGCAGCCATCTGTCAATTATAGCAGTAGCCAATATACTAGTTAAAGAAAGATAGGCTAGGGATGAATTATTACTGGATTTAGGTGTAAAGACATTTATATCTGACATTCCTTGTTCTTTAGAATAGGATATTGACAGTCTTATTATTATCTCATTTAAATCTACCTTTTGCCTATCAAAATGTATCAATATAGATCTTGTTATATGATTATAGTGAAAACTCTCTATGCCCTTGTAATCTGTTAAAAATTTTCCAGTTTCTTTTGCATCCTTTAGGGGAAGTGATAATTTAAACCTTACCCTATTTTTGACCTTGTGTGCTACTATTATAGTAGGATAAATCATAGTCTTATGTTCCCCTTTCCATGTCAAACATTAACAGTCTAAGCGAATTCACTACCACAAGTATTGTGCTTGAGTTGTGTAGAACTGCTCCCCAAAATACTGGGAGATAGCCAGTTGCACCTAGCATAAGACCCATGGTATTTATACCTATGGCAAAGCTAAAGTTTTGTTTGACTATATTCATAGTCTTTTTAGAAAGACCTATTACATTTGGTATCATCATAGGATTATCACTTTGGATTGTGATGTCAGATGTTTCCATTGCCACATCTGTACTTCTTGCTCCCAGTGATATACCTACATCAGCGTAAGCTAAAGCAGGAGCATCATTTATACCATCTCCTACCATTACAACCTTTGCTCCCTCAGATTGAAGATTGAGAACGGTTTTAGCCTTGTCCTCTGGAAGTAGATTTCCCTTGTAGCTATCTACTCCTATTCTATTTGCCACAACTTCAGCCTGTTCTTTTATATCTCCAGTTAAGAGACGAATATCGTCTACTTCTTTGAATCTTAAATTGTTTATAGATTTCTTCATGTTGCTTCGCATCTTATCTTGTATGCCAAGGACACCTATAAGCTTATCATCTAAGGATACATAGACAACACTTTTACCCTTAGATACCAGTATAAGAACATCATTGTCTACCCTAGATGCATCTATATTATTTTCTTCCATAAATACTCGATTCCCTACCCTAACTATTCTTCCATCCTCTAGTGAAGTTTCCGTTCCTTTTGCCACATGATTTATTATCTCTCCATGCTTGATCATATTTATTCCATCTTTTCTTCCCCTAGATAGTATGGCCTGGGCTATTGGATGGCTTGCAGTTTCTTCTGCTGCCAGTGCCAATTCTATAATTCTTCTTTCTGTATATCTCTTATCTGCCACCAATATATCTACTACATCTGGTTTTCCTTCTGTCAAGGTTCCAGTCTTATCAAATATTATGGTGTCTGAGTCTGAAAGAGCTTCTATATAGTTACCACCCTTTATAAGGACACCGTTTTTAACTGCTGTGTTTATAGAAGCAGAAAAAGCTGTTGCAGTAGATAGCTTTATGCCACATGAATAATCTATTACCAGCATGTTTAAAGCTCTGGTACTACTCTTTGTTATGGCATAGGTCACTCCTGCCAGTATAAAGTTAAAGGGTACTAGATATGCTGAAAATTGATCTGCATAGTTTTGTATAGGAGCTTTTTGACTGGCTGCATCTTCTACCATATTTATTATTCTAGAAACTACCGTTTCATCTCCTACCTTCTCAGTTATTGCCTTTATGCTACCATTTTTTACTATGCCACCTGCATAGACATAGCTTCCCCTCTTCTTAATATCAGGCATATATTCACCTGTTATGGCAGCTTCATCTACTATGGCTTCACCAGATATAACTTGTCCATCTATACATATTTTTTCTCCTGCCTGTATGAGAACCTTATCTCCTTTAGCTATTGTATTTACTCTAGACTTTTTAAAACTACCATCTTCCAATTCCTTCCATACAAATTCATCTTTGAGATTCATCATTCCCTTTATGGAATCACGAGTCTTGCTCATGGTATATGAAGTTAAGAGTTCTGCTATTTCTGAAAGCAGGATTATTGTAAGTGCTGATATTCCATTGCCAGCTGCAAGTGATGCAAAGATAGCAGTTGTAGTTAGTGCATCTGCATTGGGCTTATAGTCCTCTTTAAAGCCTTCTAACCCACTTTGGGCAATAGGCTTTGTAAGATATATGCTGGCTAGGGCTGGTAGGGTTGTAAATCTGGAAAGTTTAGAGTCCTTTATTAAGCTGGCTGTAGTTCCATTTTTTACAAGAACTGAAGTCAAGAGCACTGCACCATTGAAAACAAGTTTTTTAACTATATCTCCTATGGATTCTTCCTGGACCTTTTCTCCTGTAAGTTTTATTCTCTCTTTTTCTCTTTCATTTTGATATGCCATAAGAGAATGTTTAGAAATAACATGTTCAAAAAAACCTATTATTTCATCTCTATTTACCTGACCTATATCATAAAATATAAGTGCATTTTTAGTTATTGTATTTACACTGGCTTCTTTAACAAAATTCATACTATTTAATTCTTCCTCTATCTCCCCTACTACTTGACCCAAATACTCAAGCGCTCCACAGTTAATCCTAATCCTGCCTGGGGTTGAATGAACTATAGTTGTTCTCAATAAAGAAACTCGCTTTTTTCTTAAGCTAAACATTTTCTCATCTCCTACTGGCTAAAACTTTTCTAATTCTTTTTGTAATTCTTCCTCCAGTACTTCTTCTAAATATTCTATGTCTGTTTCTCCATACTGGATGATTATTTCAGAGTTTTTAATTCCCACTTCTATTATCTTGTTTATCCAATTTAAAATCTTCTCTTCATGAACTTTTTCTATATTATACTGGATCAATGCGGTGCCTATATTATAGTTGATTTCTAGCTTATCTATACCTTGTAAAAGCAATATTGATCTTTTTAAATATTGATCATAAGCTTCTGCTTCTTTATATATAGCCCTAGGAGCTTTTGACTTGAGACGCATCCTGCCTGGTATGCTTCTAGTTATCTTAAACTCTAGAAACTTTTTCAAAACTTTTTTTGTTATCTTTAACAAAAAACCACTCCTATTCTTATTTCAACATACTAAAGCCCCACCATAGGAAGGTATATCCATTTGGTCCAAGTTTAGGATTTTCTCTAATCTTTCTAACTCCCATACTAATAAATAGCAGGAATAGGATAGACTTTAGATCAAGTACTCCCTTGGTTTTTTCATTTACTGCTAGGCTTAAACTTTCCTTAGCATTGTTAAATTCTGAAGTTACTAAGGCCTTTGGCGGATTCTTTACATACTCTTCTAGTCCTAATAGTTTGATTATTATTCCTACTATTAGGGTCGCCTCTATTTCTTCTCCGTGTTCCACAAGAAGAGAGGCTGTTATAGGATTTACTTGAACATTATATATATGATCAATCTTATCTAACTGAGCCTTTAATCCCTGAAATCCTCCATTATTTCCCTTTAATGAGGGAATAGTAAACCTTATTCTTCCCCTTAATTTATGTTTAACTTCCACTATTCCCCTAAAGGATGGAACGTCAACTGTATCTTTTTCCTTTACCAAGGCTTTCCTAAGACCTAATAATCCTAAAGTGTAAAGGAAGTATCTGGATGCCACTGTATACATTTTATCACCTTGTCCTTCTCTTTTTCATATTTATATTAAGACTTTTTTCCACTTCCCTGACCCTTCATCAGTCCCTTTCCCTTTTTATATCCTCCTACACCTAAGAGACTATAAATTAGGATTTTTAATGCCTTATTAGGACTTGTGACTGTCTTATCTGTTCTGAAGCCAGAACTTTGAGAGCTTCCTCCTCAAGAATATTTCTTTCGGTTTAAATTCTTTTTAAGAACATCCATAGTTTTATTTAGATAGCCATCTTCTTCAGATGGGCTAGTTTTTTCCTCTTGCCTTATATCTATATCTTCTTTTAAAATTTCTAGCAGATGAATATGACTTATACTAGCTTCATCATAGTTAATAAGTAAGCTACCTATAACTCTATTTACCCTAATACTTTCTATTCCTTCTAAGTTTTTGAGTCTGTTGATTATCTTGTCTGCCTTTTCTTCTCTCTTTATGTTTTCATCTAGAAATCTGATCCTACCTTTAATTGAGCTGACAATCATTTTAATCTCTCCCAACTTATTATTTATCTTTTATTATATTGTATTTTAGCTTCTTGTGTCAATTTTAAATTTTAGAAAATTATAAATAAAAAAACTACTATATTCAGATACTTTCTCACTATAGTAGTTCTCTTTATCCCCTCCATTTAAAGACTATAACACCAATAATCATAATTATTATTCCAGTTAGTTTTGTAAGATCAAAGGGTATTTTATCAGCCCCAAATATTCCTAAAGTATCTATAACTATGGAAAAACCTAATTGAGAAATAACTATTAAAGTTATAGCAAATGAAGCTCCAAGCATAGATACTCCCATTGGTATACTATAGACTATTCCAACTCCTAGGGCCCCTGCTAGCAAATATGCCTTATTTATTTCTAAGACCCCCTTATAATCTCCAGTTCCCAAAATTGCCGCAAGTATCAGGGCAAGAATAAGACCAACTAAATGTACTACAACTGTAGTTTCCCACATACCTACTTTTTCACTAATCCTTGTACTAAATACATTTTGAGTTGCAACTAAAGTTCCAGCAAATATAGAATAAAGCACTCCCACTACAATTTTTTCCATAATATTCTCCTATCATTAGTATATTGCTATAATTATAACATAAATTTTTCATATATCTCTCCTTAATTAACTTTATAGAGGATTTTCATTTTAATCTATATTTCCATAGGTCAAAATAAACTATATTATCCTTCTAACTTAGATTATAATCCTTCTTACTCGGGTAAAGAAAGTATAAGACAGTAATTAAGTACTTTAATAGGCGGAGGTGATTTTATGAAGGAAAATTTAGGCTATATTAAGTCTATAAGAGGTAGTGTTATTGAAGTTGTATTTGAGGACACTTTACCTAGTATCAATACAGAATTACTTACTGGTGAAGATAACAATATCATTCTTGAGGTAGCTTCTTATATAGATGACAAGACTATAAGTTCCATAGCTTTAACAGCTAGTTCTGGTATATCTAGAGGAGATCCTGTTCTAGATACTGGAGGACCTATTATGGTTCCTGTGGGAAGGGAGATTTTAGGTAGGATGTTTGATGTATTTGGAAACACTCTTGATGGAGAAGCTTTGGATGAAGATGTAAAGAGAATGTCTATTCATCAAAAACCTGTTTCTTTTTCCAAGAGAAGTACTAGAGATGAGATCTTTATAACTGGTATAAAGGCTATTGATGTCTTGACACCACTGGCTAGAGGAGAAAAAGCTGGTCTCTTTGGAGGAGCTGGTGTAGGTAAAACCGTACTTATAACTGAACTTATAAACAATACTGCTAGGGAATCAGAAGGATATAGTATATTTTGTGGTATTGGGGAAAGATCAAGAGAAGCAGAAGAATTATATAGGGAAGTAAAGGAAGCTAAGGTATTGGAGAATGCAGCTCTTATCTTTGCTCAAATGAATGAACCACCTGGAGCCAGATTTAGGGTTGGTCACGCAGCTCTTACTATGGCTGAATATTTTAGGGATGAGTATAAAAAAGATGTCTTGCTTCTTATAGATAATGTTTTTAGATTTATTCAAGCAGGTTCTGAGGTTTCAGGACTTATGGGTAAGATGCCTTCTAGGGTTGGTTACCAGCCTACTCTTTCAACTGAACTTTCTGAATTACAAGAGAGGATTTCTAGTACTGACTCTGGTGCTATTACTTCTATCCAAGCTGTATATGTACCAGCAGATGACTTTACGGATCCAAGTGCTGCACATACCTTCTCCCACCTTTCAGCATCTGTAGTTTTGTCTAGAAAAAGAGCCAGTGAAGGACTTTATCCTGCTATTGACCCTTTGGCTTCATCTTCCAAGATGCTAAATAGAGATGTTGTAGGAGAAAAGCACTATCTTTTGGCCCGAGAAATAAAGAGAACCTTGGCAACCTATGAAGAATTAAAGGATATTATTGCCATGCTTGGTATAGAAGAGCTATCTGGAGAAGATAGAAAGGTGGTAGACAGGGCAAGAAAGTTAGAGAGATTTTTAACTCAACCTTTTTTTACTACAGAAGCTATGACAGGAAATCCAGGTCGTTTGGTAGAATTGTCTGATGCCTTGGATGGATGCCAAAGAATATTAAATGATGAGTTTGCAGACTATGAAGAAAATGATCTCTATATGATTGGAGATATAGAAGAAGCTATAGAGAGAAAGAGAAAGCGAGAAGATAAAGATGAGACTTAAACTTATACTTCCCTATAAAACTATTTTAGACCAAGAAGTAGAAAAGATTACAGCTCCTGGTAGCAATGGAGACTTTCAAATTCTCCCCAAACATATAGATGGAACTTGGACTTTACGCTCTGGAATCTTGACCATATTCACTGATAAAAAAACATATTATGCAATAAATGCTGGAGTTCTTGTTAAGCAAGGAGATATAGTCTATCTATCCACCTTCCAAGCTATACATGGAGAATCTTTAGAGGAGCTTAGTAAGACTGTAAGGGAAAATCTACAGGTCTTGGATGAAAGAGAGAAAAAAGCAAGAGAAGTTCTTTTAAGACTGGAAGCTGATACTGTAAGGAGATTTGTTGAACTAGATCTATAGAGGAAGTGATATTTTGGATAAGAAAAAACTATCTAGTGAAGAAGAATTACTGGAGAAAATAGAAAAAGACTCTTCAAAAAAATTAAAAGCTGAAAGAGAAGGTTCTGAAGTTATGTTTGGTTTGGGCCTCTTTGGAATTGTAGGTTGGTCAATTTCTATTCCTACAGTTTTAGGTATAGCACTAGGTGTTTATTTAGATAAAAAATTTACTCAAAGTTTTTCTTGGACCATTACACTTTTATTTGCTGGAGTTATTCTAGGTTCTTTCAACGCTTGGCGTTGGATAAAAGAAAAGACTGATGATAATTAGGAGGTAGTTGAATGATTCCATTGCTAGTAGGAGGATTTTTAGGTGCTGTCTACTTTGGGGGATTATACTATAGCGTTAGAAAGATGGAAAAAGTTAAGCACCCAGCTTTACTTATGATAGCAAGTTTTATCATTAGAATGGGAATCTTGGTAGGAGTATTTTACTATGTTTCCAAGGGTGGCTACAAGGACATGTTATTTACCTTGTTAGGAGTTGTATTAGTAAGATATTTTATAATATTTAAAACAAAGAAATCAATTCCCAAGTCAGATAAAAAGGGGTGATTAGATGATTATTGATCCAAGTCAAGTGGTTTATTTTCAGTGGGGTTTTGTAAGAATTACAGCAACTTTAGTCTTTACCTGGATTACTATGTTTGTATTAGCTTTAGTATCCTTCTTGCTAACGCGAAACTTAAAAACAGAAGGTGAGATTTCCAAGGGTCAAAATATTTTAGAGGCTTTAATAGAGACCATTAACAGCCAAATAAAGCAGATCAGTCAGCAGGAACCAGGTAAATATCTTCCCTTTATAGGAACCTTATTTATATTTATACTGGTATCAAATATATTTTCCATAATACCAGGCTATAGGGCTCCTACAGGTTCTTTAAATACCACTATAGCACTTGCTCTTTGTGTATTTATGGCTGTTCCCGTATATGGTATTGCAGACCAGGGGATATCTGGATACCTAAAGGAGTATATCAAGCCTACAGTTATAATGTTGCCTTTTAATATTATAAGTGAGATATCAAGAACTCTTTCTCTTGCAGTCCGTCTTTACGGTAATGTAATGAGTTCAGGTATTATAGTGGCTATACTTTTAGGAGTAGTACCCTTGTTTTTCCCAATAATTATACAAGCTCTTGGTCTTTTGACAGGAGTCATACAGGCATATATTTTTGCAATACTTGCAATAGTCTATATTGCATCGGCAACTGAAAGTGAAAAAAAGAAAGCTAAGAAATTGGAAACATAAATTTGAGGAGGATTAATTATGGATAATATAGGTTTAATAGGAATGACATCTATAATAATGGCTGGAATATCTATAGCATTGGGCTCTATAGCTCCAGCACTGGGTCAGGGTAAGGCTGTATCTCAAGCTTTAAAGTCAATAGCTCAGCAACCAGATGAGTCAAATACAATCACTAGAACTCTCTTTGTAGGATTGGCCATGATAGAATCTACTGCTATTTACTGTTTTGTAATCTCAATGATTCTATTATTTGCAAATCCATTCTGGAACCTGGTAGTAGGATAATATTATGCAGATAAGTTGGTTTGAAATAATTGCAATGGTAATTAACTTTTTTGTTCTGCTTTTTATTCTTCAAAAGCTTCTCTATAAGCCAGTTATGAATGCTATGGCACAAAGGCAGGAAAGAATACAAAAGGACCAAATAGAGGCTAATGAGAAAATGAATAAGGCTAAAGAGTTAATTACTGAATATGATAGCAAAATAGCAGATATAGAAACAGAAAAAAGAGAGATTCTAATAGAATCAAGAAGAGAAGCCCAAGAAAAGAAGAATATCCTTTTAGAAGAATATAGAAAAGAAGCTGAAATCAAGAGAAAGGCTTACTTAAAGGAAATAGAAGATGAAAAGGACAATTTTATAGATAGCTTAAGGAAAAAATTAGGAGAAAGTGCAGTAAAGATAGCTTCTCATATCCTAAGTAATATATCTTCAAGGGAACTTGAAGCAGAGGTCTTTAAAAACTTTCTTGATACATTGAAGGATCTAGATAGAAATATACCTGATAAAAAAGTTTTAAAAGAAGAAAGTCACTTAAGAGTTCAGTCTTCTAGAGAATTAAATGAAAGTGAGAAAGAAAAGATTGAATCTATTATGAAGGACCAAATGGATTCTTTAGAAGAGATAAGTTATGAGATTGATAATAGCTTGGTATTAGGTCATAGGTTGGATTTAGAAACCTATACAGTCCATACCAATATTAAAAACTATTTAGAAAAAATTGAAAAAGATATAATCGAAAATTTACAGGCAAACTGATATGAGGGGTGCTAAGATGTTAGAAAAACAATTCACTTCTTTAGATAAATCCATAGACAAGGCATTGGATGAAGATTTAAGAGATAATGATATTGAAGAAAGTGGTACTGTTATATCTGTAGACAGTGGTATAGCTAGAGTAAAGGGTTTAAATAAGGTTAAAAACGAAGAGCTTATTGAATTTCCCAACGGAATAATGGGTTTAGCCTTTAACCTGGATCCAGAGTATATAGGTGTTATCCTTTTAGGAGAATACAATAATATTAAGGCTGGTGAAAAGGTTAAAAGAACCTATAAAGTAGCTGATATACCGGTTGGAGAAGATTTCCTAGGGAGAGTTATAAATCCCTTAGGAGATCTGATAGATGAAGCTTCTTCTGTAAGTCCAGAAAAATACCTTCCTGTTGAAAGAGAGGCACCTTCAATTATGATGAGAGCTCCTGTCTTTGAGCCTCTACAGACAGGAATAAAGGTAATAGATTCAGTGGTTCCAGTTGGTCGTGGCCAAAGAGAGCTTATCCTAGGGGATAGGCAGACTGGAAAAACTACCATAGCAATAGATACTATAATAAATCAAAAAGATAGCGGTGTTATATCTATCTATTGCTCTATTGGCCAGCAGATAACATCAGTATCAAAAACTATAAATACCTTAAAGGAAAATGATGCAATGAAGAACACCATAGTTATGGTGGCAGGCTCGGAAGATCCTCCAGGTGTTGCCTATATAGCTCCCTATGCAGCAACATCCTTGGCTGAATACTTTATGGAAAAAGGACGAGATGTTCTTATTGTCTATGATGACTTGACCAAGCATGCAAGAGCATATAGGGAACTATCTCTCCTACTTGAAAGACCACCAGGAAGAGAAGCTTATCCAGGGGATATATTCTATATCCACTCTAGATTGCTAGAAAGATCTACCCATTTAAAGGATGAATTTGGCGGAGGAAGCATTACCTCTCTTCCAATTATAGAAACTCAGGCTGAAAACCTTTCAGCCTATATACCAACAAATTTAATCTCTATAACAGATGGACAGATCTACCTATCACCAAAGCTCTATCAAAAGGGAAATCTTCCAGCAGTTCAAATTGGTGTCTCTGTTTCTAGAATAGGAGGAAAGACACAAATTCCTTCCTATAGAGATATAGTAAGTGCTTTAAAGCTTACCTACTCACAATTTGAGGAGTTAGAATCTTTTGCAAGTTTTGGAACTAGGCTAGATGAATCCACCAAGAGAACTTTGGAACGTGGTCGTAGAATAAGGCAAGTATTAAATCAACAGCAGCATACACCTATGGAAGTTACTGAGCAAATAGCTGTCTTGCTAGCGGTTACTAGGGGTCTACTGGACCATATTCCGCTGGATAAGATAGATGAAGCTGAAGAACATATAGTAAGGCTTATAAATGAAGAGCAGGAGTTTAGAGAATCCCTACTGGGTGAAGAAAAGCTAAGGGAAGAAGAAAAGGATGCTTTTGTAGAAAAGATCAAGGCTACTTTAGCCAGGGAGATGAGTGAATAATGCAAAATTTACAAGGATTAAAGGAAAGTATAAATTCTGCAGAAAATCTTCAATCAATTGTATCTACTATGAAAGCTCATGCTTCTAGTAATATTAATCAATTTCAAAATGCTGCTAAGGCATCTATGCAATATAGACAAGTACTGGATATGTCCCTCTTTATTGTCTTGTCCCAGGAGGAAGAGATCTTGCCCTTGACAGACACAAGGGAGGGAAATACTCTCTATATTATCTTTGGTTCAGACCATGGACTTGCTGGAACCTTCAATGAAAGAATTTCTAATTTTGCACTTTCAGAAATCCCCAAGGGCAAGGATCAAAAGGTCATAATAGTTGGCCAGCAAATCTATCAAAGGCTTAAGGATAGTTTTGATATATATGCATTTTTTATGCAGCCTCAAACAACTGATAATATTTCATCCATGGTAAATAAATTACTAGTTACAATAAATGAATTGAGAGATGAAATGCCTGTTGAAAAGATACTTCTTTACTACAATAGGCCAGATGATAACTCTACATTTGTAGAAGATATAGAACTGCTTTTTCCAATTGATCTTTCCCAGCTGGTAAGAAAGGATATAAAATGGGACTCTAAGAGTTTACCAAGCTATTTTGTAGAAAAAGAAACCATAGTTTCTGATCTAATAAGACAGTACTTTTTTATAACCTTGTATAGAACATTTTGTTTTTCCCTGGCTTCTGAAAATGCCAGCAGATTGGCTTCTATGAGATCAGCTGATAAAAATATAGAGGAAAGATTAGAAGAATTAAACTTCAACTATAGAAGGGAAAGGCAGAACAGTATTACAGAAGAAATAAATGATGTAATTTCAGGATTTAAAGCTATAAGAGGTAAGAAATAAGAATAAGAGGAGAGATTTTATGGACCATGTAGATTATAAAGATATTTTAGAATTCTGGTTTCACCCAGAAATTGAACCACTTCATTTTGCAGAAGATGAAGAACTCGATAAGAAGATTAGAGACAGATTCTTAGATACTTGGGAAAGAGCTTCTCAAGGTCTCCTAGTAGACTGGCGAGATACAATTGAGGGTAGACTTGCAGAAATAATAATCTTAGATCAATTCTCTAGAAATCTTTGGAGAAATGATATAAGAACCTATACTCAGGATAAAATGGCTATAGCACTAGCTCAAGAAGCATTGAAACATCCTGACTACCATAAATTGACAGTCTATCAAAAGAGATTTATACTCTTGCCATTTATGCACTCTGAGAGCTTAGAACTTCATGATTGGGCAGATAAATACTACAAGGAGCTAGGAGATGAAAGTTTAATCTATTTTGAAAATCTTCACAGAGAAGTCCTGGAGAAGTTTGGTCGTTATCCTTATCAAAACAAGGATCTGGGAAGAGAATCAACTCCAGAAGAATTACAGGCTCTAGAAGAGAATAAAGATGGATTTTATTCTAATAAGGAAGAATAAAAATATTATCTAAAGACAAAATCCTGACAATGAATGATCACTGTCAGGATTTTATATATACTATATCTTATCTATTTTCTCTAAAATTAGTCTTCGAATGCTTCGCTAACTTTCCACTCTTTCCAAACATTTCCTACTAGTTCTGGTCCTGGCTTTAATGTAGTCTTGCCTGGCTTCCATCCTGCTGGTGCAACTTCTGCTCCCTTTGTTTCTCTAACCATTTGATAAGCTTTGATTTGTCTAATAGTTTCTGCTACATTTCTTCCTACTGGTGGAGTAAGTACTTCGTAGCCTTGAATTACACCATCTGGGTCTATTATAAATCTACCTCTGTTTTCTACTCCAGCTTCTTCATCATAAACACCATATAGGCTTCCTATTGCACCACTTGAATCAGATAGCATAGCAAAAGGAATATTTTTGTTTACCATCTTAGAAAGTTCTTGATCATTCCATACCTTATGAACAAATGGACTATCAACACTTACAGACAATACTTCTACGCCTAATTCTTGTAAATCATCATATTTTTCAGCAACTGCTGAAACTTCAGTAGCTCAGACAAAAGTAAAATCTCCTGGGTAGAAACATAAAAGTACCCATTTACCTCTATAGTCTTCTAACTTTACATCTACAAATTTACCATCCTTATAAGCTTGTGCTTCAAATAAAGGTGCTTCTTTACCAACACTTATCATTTGTTTTTTCTCTCCTTTTTCTTTAGAAATATTTTCTTCATTTGTTTCTACTACTTCTCTTTTCTTGTTTGATGATGTTCTTGAACAACCAATTTTAATTTCTTCTTCCATTAGTCCACCTCCAAGATTTTTTAATTTACTTTACTATTGCTACAAAATATATTATAATAATATATGTAACCTATACAAGATTGTAATGATTACAATATTATTGCCATTACAATTACAATAGCTCATTATTTACTTTTTGTCAATGTTAAAAATATAATTTTATAGAAGAGGTGGAAATATAATGGATACTCAGGAAATAATCACAAGCATATTGAAGGATAATGATATAGCACCTTCTTATACTCGAATAAAAATATATGATTATTTATTTAAGGGAAAGGTTCACCCCACTGTAGATGAGATTTTTATAGACTTACTAGACATATTTCCAACCCTTTCAAAGACAACAGTTTACAATACTTTAAAGCTATTTGTTGAAAAAGATTTGGTTAGAGCAGTCAATCTACACGATAATAAAATGAGATATGAACTAGTAAGATCTAATCATGGTCATTTAAGATGTGATACATGCTCTACAATCTATGATATACCCATAGATGTAGATATTAATCTTCCAGAAGAACTAGAAGGAACAGTTATTAAGGAATATCATAATCTTATTATAGGGACCTGTTCTCATTGCTTAAATAAAAAATAATATTTTTATAGAAAAAGGCAGCAATAATGGACATCCATTGTTGCTGCCTTTTTCTAAGTTTATTTATGGATGGGAAAAGCTTCCATCTCTTTTGAGTCTTTTATTACTAGTAAATATTGAAAGTAATCACTAGTAACACCCTTTAAGGGATTTTTATGCTCCAGGGGCCAAATCAGCTTTTCCCTAAAGGGTGATCCTTCTTCATCTAATGCAAATAAAGTCAATGGAGAATCCAAAAGCTCATCCAATTCTTTTATTGATCTTTCTAAGGTATTTATAGTTCCTACATAGTTTTTTCTCCTAGTGGGATATAGATATTTACAATCCCTATAGGCATAGGCAATAGATAGGACCTTACCCTTAAATTTAGATTCTTCTTTATTTAAAGATGAGGCAAACCAATCTACATAGGGAAATGATTCTTGAAACACATGAGATAGACCCATCTGTCCAAAATACTTACCCCCATTTAAAGTCTTAAAGATCATTTGAAAGTTTTCACTCATCTTTCTATCTCTTATGCCAGCAAAATTGTTGCCACCATAGACATCTAACATATTTAATAGATTATTATTTACAAGCATTATACTGAAATAGTCTTCTCCCAGTAATTTTTTATATTTCTCTTCATCCTTGACCATTTCTTCTTTTATCTTTTCATAAAAACTTTTTACTTCACCATCAGAAAAACTTTCTTTATTTTTTGCCTCTTCTGTATAAGACTTTATTTTTTCAGTAATATTTCTCTTCTTTAAAATATAGTCCATAAATAGGAAGGCATTTTTAGGCTGATGTTCAATATCTATACCTATGGCAACAATTTTATCTTCTTTGGAAAGACCCTTATTAAATCTATATAGGTCTATCCAGTGCCTATAGTCATCTTTGTTCCAAGCATCAGTACCCTTTAGGGCCTTGTAAATATTAGCTAGGATCTCTTCATCTCCACTTTCTAGGTATCTATTTAGGGTTGAGGTCATGCTATAGGGGAGCTCACAAAGATAGTATTTAAAGTTTGTCCTCTCCTTAAAATACTTTAAAAACATCATCCTAAGCTTTACATTTGCTTCCACCCCATGATTTTCTCCTGCTAGAAATATATCCTTACTATCCAGCTTGCTATCTAGCATTGATAAGCCTTGAAATTTTTCATCATCAATGTCTATGAAGCTATGCTCTTTATTTAAATAACTCTTTAGATCCTCCTTCAAAAAATCCCTCCTAGGCCTTTCCCTCATCTAACATTCTCAACAAGGTCTTTGTCTGTAAAAGTACACCAGTTTTAATGGACTCTTCGTCTACCATAAATTTTTCACTATGGATAGGATAAGTCCAGCCCTTAGCTTTGTTTCCACTTCCTAAGTTATAGTAGACCCCCTTTGTTTCCTGGCAGAAGAAAGCAAAATCATCTGCACCCATACTTGATTTTTTCTTTAGATGCACCCTATCCTTACCCAATATTTCTTCAGCTGTCTCCCTCAATATATCAACAGCCCTATTATGATTTATAAGTTCAGGATAACCCTGGCAAAATTCTATACTTGCCCTTGCTCTATGGGCACTAGCTGTATGTTCAACTATTTCTTGGATTCTTTTTTTAGCTTTTATTCGTGTATTTTTATCTAGAGTTCTTAAGGTGCCTGAGAGAGTAACTTGATCAGCTATTATATTATTCTTACAGCCTCCCTCTATCTTGCCAAAACTTAAGACAAGTGATTCAAGGGGAGAAGTGTTTCTACTTACAAAGCTTTGTAGAGATGTAATTATATAGCCTGCAGCAACTATGGCATCAATAGATTTATCTGGATAGGCTCCATGACTGGATCGGCCTTCTATCTTTATAGAAAATTCATTTCTGGAAGCATTTAATCTACCATACTTATATTCTATGTGTCCTGCATCCATATAGGGCATTACATGTAGGGCTGTCATATATTCCACCTTTGGATCTTTTAAATGCCCCTCTTCTATCATTCTTTTGGCCCCACCTACTGTTTCCTCTGCTGGCTGGAAGAATATTTTAATATTACCTGAGATCTGATCTTCCATTTCCTTAAGCAATTTTGCTACACCTAGGTGGATAGCTGTATGGACATCATGCCCACAGGCATGCATAACTCCATGATTTTTTGACTTATATTCTAGATCATTTTCTTCTACAATAGGTAGAGCATCTATATCTGCCCTGGCTCCAACTGTTATACCGTCTTTTTTACCTCTTATTATTGCTACAAGCCCAGTTTCTGCAACAGCTTTTTGGTGTTCAATGTCCCAGCTAGTTAAATACTGGGATATTTTCTCACTTGTTCTATATTCTTTTTCGCTTAGTTCCGGATACATATGAAAATCTCTTCTTATTTCTACTAGTTGAGGAAATAGTTGGTCTAGTCTTTTTTCTATATCCATATCAATTCTCCTATTCATTTCACAATCAAATATTTAAAAAAGTCTTAAACTCTTTTATAAGAATTTAAGACTTTTATAGTAGCTTGTTTATAATGTAATTATTTCATAGCCATCTTTAATATAATCGTGCATTGCAGGATGTCCATTTGCATTGCCTTTTAAAGGTATGCCTAGTTTTTCATTGTCTTCTAAAACTCCCATTTGTGCTGAACAAGCCTTGCATATACTATCAAACAAGCCAAGTTCCTTTGTTCTGAAGTACATCACATTCCTATGATCTTCTAATTCCTTCATAAGTTTTACAGCTTCACCTTCAACTATAATCTTAGTATCTACTCCTTTTTCATGTAAGTCTAATGCATTGATCAACACATGCATAAAACACATCTTGTTTCCACTAAATGGAAAAAATGCAACTTTACTCATTTAAACCTCTCCTTTGTTTTTTATATTTATCATATGCATTCATCCTAGAATGCCCTATTAACCACCTCAGGTGCCTCCACCGTTTTTACCAACAAATATTATAACTGCTATAAATATAATAAGGGCTATTATTTTGAGCATGCTTTAATCTCACCACCGTCTATATCTCTCTTAAACTCTATATATCACAATTATATATGCGCTCCTAATGTGAATATACCCTAAGATAGATAAAAAAAACAAGAAATAAGATATTTAAAAAGTTATTCCTCCAGCTCAGTTTAAAATATCTTAGTAGACCACTCTTCACAGTTCCATATCTCAGTAGCTACATCCTTATAAAAATCTCTTTCATGAGATATCATAAATATACCACCTTTAAAGGCCTTTAGAGCCCTCTTAAGCTCTTCCTTTGCATCTACATCTAAGTGATTTGTAGGCTCATCTAGTATGAGTATATTTGTCTCTCTATTTAAGATCTTACAAAGCCTAACCTTTGCCTGTTCACCACCACTTAAAACCATAACCTTAGATTCTATATGGTCCGTAGTAAGTCCACAC
Source organism: uncultured Tissierella sp. (assembly GCA_964489715.1). Taxonomy (GTDB): domain Bacteria; phylum Bacillota; class Clostridia; order Tissierellales; family Tissierellaceae; genus Tissierella_A. The sequence goes on from CAZBAK010000017.1 coordinate 17,662, forward strand.
TTTGCAAGGGCTGCTCTAATTTCAAACTGCCTCCAGCCAGGAAACTCTGTCCACAATTCTTCTATACAGGAATTGTTGTTTTTTTCTTTTATTTCTTGTTCAAAATAGCCTATTTCCAGATTGTCTCCTAGATGTACTTCTCCCTGGAAGGGTTCTATAAGCCCAAGCACGGATTTGATCAATGTTGTTTTTCCAAGTCCATTTGCACCAGTTAATGCTATTCTCTGACCTCTTTCCATCTTTAGATTTAAAGCTTTAGAAAGGGCAGAATCGTATCCAATAACTAGATCCTCTGTTTCAAATATAAGTTTGCCCGAGGTCTTTCCTTCTTTAAAGTGAAATTGTGGCTTAGGCTTTTCTCTTGCCAGGGTTATTATATCCATCTTATCTAGCTTTTTTTGCCTGGACATGGCCATATTACTAGTGGCAGCTCTTGCCTTGTTTTTAGCTACAAATTCTTCTAATTTGGCAATTTCCTGCTGCTGTCTTTTAAAAGCTGCTTCCACCTGAAGCTTTTTAGCTTCATGGGCTATTAAAAACTCTCCATAATTTCCTATATATCTTGTAAACTCTTTATCTTCTATATGGTAGATAAGATTTATTACACTATTTAAGAAGTCTATATCATGGGATATAAGTAAGAATGCATTTTCATATTCTTGTAAATATCTTTGTAGCCAAACTATATGTTCTTCATCTAGGAAGTTAGTTGGTTCATCCAACATTAAAATATCAGGCTTTTCTAGTAAAAGCTTGGCCAGCAAGATCTTTGTTCTTTGACCCCCACTTAGATCATCTACATCACTATCTAGTCCTAGTTCCAATAGACCAAGTCCCTTAGATATTTCATCGATTTTAGAATCTACTACATAAAAGTCATTGTGATCTAAGATATCTTGAATTGTACCTACTTCTTCAAGTAAGGAAGCCAGTTCATCTTCTGATACCTGCCCCATTTTTTCGTAGATATCTTGAATCTCTTCTTCTAAATCAAATAAATATTTAAATGCATCTCTGAGAATATCTCTTATGCTTGAACCCTTTTCTAGGATTGTATGTTGGTCTAAATATCCTATTCTTACTCTCTTAGACCACTCTATTTGTCCTTCATCTGCTTGAAGTTTTCCCGTTATTATATTCATAAATGAAGATTTCCCTTCACCATTTGCTCCTATAAGCCCTACATGTTCACCCTTAAGTAGCCTAAAGCTAACATCTTTTAATATTTCCCTACCGCCATAACTATGGCTTAAATCTGTTACTGTCAATATACTCATTTACATCTTCCTTTCAAGTTGAAACCATCTAATTATCTTATCTATAATCAGACATAAAATCAATACTTATCTAAAACTTAGTCAAAAAATTTCAAATCTAAAGGAGCACTTATATCTAAAGTGCTCCCTAATTATTTCTATATTTAATTTTAATCTATCTTTAAATCTTCCAAGTAAAGTTTAAAATTATCTAATATACTCTGCCATTGGTCTTTTTCAATTTCCTTTGTAAGTTCTGACTTGGGCTGAAAGTCTTCTACTATTTTTACTTTCTGATTATCCCTTGTAAATTTAACATCAACCCTTCTTCCATCAGAAAGCAGGTATCTTATTAAAGAGTTTTCTTCTATCTTTAGATATCTACCTTGGAAATCAAAGCCTATGCTCTTATCTTTTCTTTCCATTTTAAATAAAAACTCTCCATTTTCTCTGAAATCTTGTTCCACTTTAGAGAGATACCAAGAATCCCCTGGAAAATGCCAATTTACAATATGCCTAGGATCAGTCCAAGATTGCCAAACTCTATCCATATCTCCCTCTAGACTAGTTTCAACTTCTATTAATTCCTTCATATTTTCTCCTTCTTCTGTCTAATTATTTATCTCTCTAGTATTGAATTTACTTCTTTTCATCTTATAAAATTCTTTGTTTTCTTTTTTAAAGAGGGCTTTTACAGCCATCTTATTATTGCAATTAGGACAAATCAAATCTCCCTTAAGCTCTACATTGCTTTCTATAATCCTATCCTTATACATTCTTAAAACATTACCCTTACCTAGTTTCTGGTATTTAGCAATCTCACTCTTACAATTGCCGCAGGAAATCAGTAGTAAATGACTGCCTTTAACTTTTCTATGATTTAGGTTTTTATAAAGCAAAGAATCACCTCTCCTTTTCTTGCCCTATCTTTTATCTTTAATGGTCATAATTTAAGCCTAGATTTTTATAAATAAGATCTAAATCCCAAGGAGTTATCATAGTATATATTTCTCTTAAGGTGACCTTATCTTTAGGCTCATCAAGAACAATAACAACAAAAGTCCTATCTTCAGTCTTATAGGCTTCTTCAAACTTTCCTATAACATCATATAAGGTATCTGTTTTATACAATATACTATAACTTTCTTTTTCTTGTTCTTCTGGTATTACATCTCTTACCAATACACCTTTAATGGAAACCTGATCATCTTTTATATTGTTTGCCAACCAGTTGGATATACCATTTTCAGTTATTAGGCCTATAAAATCATCTCCATTTAAAACTGGAAATTGAGAATACTTTTTTTCCTTTATAATATCTAAAAGAGCTGATAAGGATGTATCCGCCCTTACTCCTATTACAGACTTAGGAAACAATTCTTCTATTTTCATAGGATCTGTCAATTCTTTTTCTATGTATCTAACTCTTTTTATACCCCTATCTGATACCACTGCTAATGGATCCCCAATCTCTCCATGAACTATAAAATTTCTTAAATCTGCCAGGCCTTTTAATTCCGTATTAAATTCTTTTACTTGTTTATTGATTTCTGAGTTTTTATCAACCAAGTCATAGAAGGGTATATTTCTAAATCCATCTATATTATCCCTAAGCTTGTTTTCGATTCTATTAAAAGATTTCATAAACTCCAAATTGTTACTCATATTATCCCCCTAGCCTTATTAATTTATATATTATTATTTATTTTATAAATGCCATTATAAAATTAGTATATCATATTTCTCCTTATTTACTCCAAGCAATAGTTAGTTTTATAGATAAAAAATAGGAAAAGAAATCAAAGATTATAGATAATTCTATCTTTTATTTCTTCTCCTATTTGGATATTAAAGTGGTAAATCTTTTTTTGTAAATATAAGATTTGATCCTGCATATAGTACTAAAGCAATTATTCCTAGAGCTACTAAGCCCCAGCCAAATTCTCCACCAGCTAGTATAGCCTCAGTATCGAATAGAGTAGTTAATGTTAAATACTTGAGTATAGTTGGAGTATCATCCATCAACTGTTGAACCATAGTGATCAGGAAAAAAGCAAATGGTATTCCACCGCCAATAGCTAGGGCTAATCCCGTACGGTTAAATAAAGTCGATGCAAAGAATGAAATTGAGCTTATAGCTAAAATTAAAAGTAGTAAACCTAGGCTCAGCCAAAAATAGCTTTCTGTATCAAATTCCAGTGCAGCATCAACAGATCTTGCAGATGACACCATGGCATTGTTTGTCATCTTAATAATTTGTTCTTCATTTAAAGCAGTTGCTTCAATAGAAGCTGCTAAAGCAGTAGGACTTTTAATTAAAGTTAAGTTATCGTCTACCTGGTCACTCTTGATATTTAAGGCCCTTGCAGAAGCGTCGATTACAGTCTGCAATAAGAGTCCACTATTGTCTTCTGTAACTATAACTTCTGGTTGGGAGTTTTCTTGAGGCTCTTCCTTATTTACATCAGCTTCAAGAGCATCTATTTCATCATTTATAAATTCTTGATATTCATTAACAGAAATACCCTTTACGCGTGCACCAGCTGTTAAAGCATCATTACTTTTTAAAATCATAGTAGGATTTTCCATTAATTCTTCTCTTGTGATTTCAATATCATCATCTTCCATATCATCATCTTCATATATATCAAATCGTTCATCAGTTATAATCTCTGCAGCTTCCTCATAGGAGTTCTCCTTGATAACCTGAGCTAGATAGATTGAATAGGCATCTACATCCATATCTCGAGCTGCGGCAGCTTCACGCATAGCTTGTTTATCATCTTGAATTAAATATAGACGTTCAGAAAGATAACGATTACCTTGATTTAAGGTTTCTGAGGCCGCTTTTAAATCATCTGTTATAGGGTAACCAGTCACATTGTTATACTTAAATTGAGAAGCACCTAAACCCACTGCTGAAACAATAAGGTACATTAAGACAACTGAGCTAATGAGATAAAAGGATTTTGTAAAAATAACACTTGAACGCCTAATAGGCGTTGATAAAGTATAGGCCATAGAACCAGAGTCTACTTCACTAACTACAAGATTATTTGCTGTAAACACAGCATAGACAATTCCCAAAATAACAGCTATAAGTTTATAGAAGTTTTCTAAATTTCCTAAAAGACTGTCCATTGATGAGAGAAGACTGGAAAATGCAGTTCCTTCAGCTGCTGAAGCAATGGATGCATATCCTGCTGCATCATAACCTATAATAAAACCAGATAGAATAACCGAAGCCACAGTTGTAATAATTGCCCAAAGCTTCCAATTACCTTTGATACTTTGCTTAAAAATTTGTTTTGAAAACATTTATATTTCCTCCTTGAATATCTCGGTGATATAATCTTCGAATGAGAATTTAATTTCTTTAAAATAGACAAGATCAAAATCTTTTAAATCTCTAATTATATGATTGATATCTTTATCATGAATTTCAACAAATACTTGTAAATCTTCCATCTTTAATTTATTGATTTGATAGCCTAAATTTAAGAAACGTTCAAAATCTTCAAGTGATTTAAATTCCATTCTATAAGTTTTATTCTTGTTATAACGAATCTCACCCATGTCAGTAATATCAATAATCTTGCCCTGTCGAATAACTGCTACTCGGTCACTCACATCTTCCACCTCTTGGAATATATTACTAGACATAAAGATGGTTTTTCCCTTCTCTTTTTCTTCTTTTAAAAGATCAAGGAAAACATCACGCATAAGCGGATCTAATCCTGTACTGGGTTCATCCATAATTAAAATATCCGCATCAGATGCAAAAGCTGAAACAATTGCTGTTTTCTGTTTCATACCTTTACTCATGGAACGCACATTGACCCTAGTATCTAATTGTAATAGATCGCTCAACTCTTTAGCCCGTTCCCAACTTCCTCGTCCAGATAGATAGATTTGGTCCTTTAAGAATTTTTCACCAGTGGTATTGCCTGGAAAGTTTATTTCACCAGGAATATAGGAAACATAGCGTTTAATCTCTGCACTACTTTTTATAGCATCAAGCCCATTAATAGTAACACTGCCTTCATCTGCTTTGAGAAAACCCATCATATGACGGATAGTAGTTGTTTTTCCTGCACCATTGACACCTACAAAGCCATATATTTCTCCTTTTTCAACTTCTAAAGATAGATCAAAAATTCCCTGCCCATTTCCATAGTCTTTGGTTAAATGTTTTATATTAATGTAAGCCATATTGTAAGTTCTCCTCTCCATCAGCCACTGTTTTCTTACGATCATAGAAATCCATAAAATAATCTTCTAGAGTAAATTTGATTTCTGAAATGAAATTTATCTTTACTTCACTTAATTCTGTGAAAAGCTGCTGCATCTTCTGATCTGTTAAACTTAGTTTAACCTGATTTTGTTGGGGTCTTTTAATAGGAATAGCAAATTCTGTGGCCCCTATAAACTTCTTATAATTTTCAAAGTTAAGAAACTCAATTTTAAATGATTTATTTGTACTTCGTTTTAAATCATTGGCTTCCACCGTCGAAACAACTACACCATCCTTAATAATGGCAATACGATCACATGCTGCCTCTACCTCAGTAAAGATATGACTAGACAGCAAGATAGTTTTTCCCTCTGCCTTTTCATTTAAAATAAATTGAATGAAGCGTTCTTGCATTACAGGGTCTAATCCTGAAGTAGGTTCATCTAATATTAAAATTTTTGGATTATGCATAAAAGCAGTCACTACTGCTAACTTTCTTTTACTTCCAAGACTCATTTTCTTAATCTCTTTTGAAGTATCTATTTCAAATAATTTTTTTAATCTTTCTGTTCTAGTCATATCTGTAATCTGTCTTTCCTTGGCCATAAAATCAATGAATTCATCTCCTGTCATAGCTTTTGGAAATGCCAATTCTCCAGGTAAATAACCAACATCATGCTTGATTATAGCTGCTGATTTCCAAGCATCTTTCCCATTGATATATAGTTCTCCTTCATCAGCTTTAGTAAAGCCCATTAAATGACGAATTGTTGTTGACTTGCCAGCCCCATTGGGACCTAAAAAACCAAAGGCTTCTCCTTCTTCTACTTTAAAGGAAACATCAAATATTCCACGTCCTCTACCATAATCTTTTGTCACATGTTTTACTTCTATAACTGACATATATTTCCCTCTTTCGTTTTAAGTTACAAGTGTCAATTAATTTACTTTAGTTTCTTTCTTTACACTTGCTATATTTAGTATTATAATTGAATGGAAAGTGAGAACAAGAGACATAATCTTGTATCTGATAATTAACTAACACTTTCCCCTAAAATGTTCGCTAAATATTAAGGAGATGGCTTCTACTATGGAAAAGTTAGATTTAAGAGTTCAAAAGACCTATAAATCACTTATTTATTCATTTGAAGATCTATTACATCAAAAAAAGTTTGAAGAAATTTCAGTAAGTGAATTATGTGATTCTGCTATGATTCGAAGACCCACCTTTTATACACATTTTTTAGACAAATATGATTTTTTAACCTTCTTTATTAAACATAAAATGAATTTAATCTTTAGCAGTGCATTTGAAAAATTAGATGATGGAGAGAACGACTTCTTTATTCTGGTTTTTGAACAATTGCTAGATCAATTCGACAATCTCTTAGATCTAATGTTCAGTATACAGATGAATTCAGATATAATGATAGAACTAGAAAGTATTCAAGAATACGGCCAGAGAATTTTAAAAAACTATATGAAATCAGAAGAAGGCAAAAATGATATAGCAATAGTCAATGATTATAAAGCTCAAATTATTATGGGAATAACCATTCAATCAGTCTATTGGTACAAAAATAATAAAGATAAAATTAGTCGCCAAGAGATCATCAAGCTTTATAAAGACACTTTAGATAATTTATATTAAAGACAATCCATATAGAATTTTTTTACAAAAAAAGGCACAGTTCTAAAATGAACTGTGCCTTCTTCGTAAAACTTTATATTATTTTTTATTTAAATTTTCTCATTTCATTTTCTCTTCAATTCAATAATTACTAATTCAGGAGTATTATTTACTCTAACTGCTATTATAGAATTGCCTAAGCCTCTACTAACAACCATATCTGTATTTTTCCCATTATAAAGCCCTTCTGTATACTTTGGGAGAAACCCTTGATCAGGAGCTACTAAGCCACCTAGGAAGGGTATTCTAACCTGGCCTCCATGGGCGTGGCCTGTCAGAACTAAATCAAGCCCAAGATTTACATACTCTTGGAGGTCAGGCCTATGACTTAAAAGTATATTAAAGTAGTTCTTATTCAATAATTCACTAACTTTAGGAGAGACTATTTCTCCTTGGATATTTCTGTCATCCATCCCTCTAAGAAAATCCGGATCTTCAATACCTAAAATTTGTATCTTCTCCTTACCCTTTTCTATAAATAAGGACTTGTTATCCATCATATTTACACCATTTTCTTCTAACTTATCCCTTAAGATACTATAATCTTCCAGCCAAGCTTCATGATTTCCTGTTACATAATAAATTGGACAGATTTTACTAGCTTCTTCTATGAACTCTAAGGCAATATTAAAGTCAGTCTTTGAGGAATCAACCAGATCTCCAGTAATAGCTATTATATCAGGATTGGCCTTTTTGATTTTCTCAATCAATTTTCCCTTCCATTGATGATTGTGCAGATCTGAAACCTGTGCAATTTTAAAAGTGTCGAATTCAGAGGGAATCTTCTTGTTTTCTATTTGAATATTTGTAGTTGTAATATTGAAATTTGTCCATATAAGCCAAAGAACAATAAGAAAAACAAAACTAACAACTATATATACTGTTTTTTTCATCTAATACCCCCAATTAATTTAAGAAAGTGAGTTTTATCCTTAAAACAAATAATATTACTAGACATATACTATTATATCATTATTCACAGGCTTTATAAGAAGATATAATGAGTGGGTAGACAACAGTTTTATGTACGGACGTACTAGCCCAAAAAACACCTCGTTGCTCTACCCTTTCATTATATAAAAAATAGTGCAAGAAAGGATAATTCTTTCTTACACTATTTATGCTACTAAAATACTCCTTTAGATACTAGATTCTCTTTAATCTATATATCCTAGGAGTATTTTCTTATACAGAAGCTTTGATTGCTTTTTTAAGTGTATTTCCGACTTCTTTTGCCACTTCTTGCAGTTCTGCTATATCAAATAGTCCGATCAAGCTTTCTGGATTTGTCATTCCTATATATGTTTTATTATCTTCATTTCTTACTACCATTTTACAAGGCAGTACATAGCCTATATGAACCTTTTTTTCTAATACTTGTTTTGCTTGCTGGGGATGGCATACTTCCAATATTACAAAATCATCTTTAAATTCTAGACCATGTTCTCCAAGCTTATCTTTAAAATTAAGCTCCCATAGGACACCAAAGCCATCTAACTTTAAATTTTCCTTTAGAGATGCAATGGCATCCTTTAAATTCTTATCTGTCTCTTTTTCATATACTAGCTTCATATTTTCCAGCTCCTCTTTTTATTTTCTTTTTTCATGTTTGTAATTGATAACCGATATCATTTGGCAATCTTTTTAATTTATACCCTAAGAGATTTTATATAATCACAACTAGTAAATTAATCCTATCTTTTCTATGCCAATATTAATTAGAAGGAAATATAAATTCATAATTTCTCACTATATGGGTATATATAGAGATGTAGACTTATTGATTAAAATATACATTAAAAGGAGATTGGATACATGAGGTTTTTATATACTAGAGCACAAGAAAATCAAATTTTACAAGATATGCCCTATGAAGAGCAGATTCACAAGGCTGCATCTTGGATTGAAGAAGCTGATATGATCTTGATCGGAGCAGGAGCAGGTCTTTCTGCTGCTGGGGGCCTAAGATTTGATGCACAAAAACTTAAGGACCACTTTGGTGATTTTATAGAAAAATATGGTGGTAGATATATGACAGATATGTATAGTGCAGGTTTTTATCCCTTTGAAACAGAAGAAGAATATTGGGGACTTTGGTCGAGACATTCCTATATAAATAGAATACTACCTCCTGCCCTAGCTATCTATGAACAACTCTATGATCTTGTTAAAGATAGGGATTACTTTGTTATAACCACAAATGCTGATGGGCAGTTTGCAAAGGCTGGCTTCCCTAAGGATAAGATATTTGCAACTCAAGGAGATTATGGCTTTATACATTGCGTAGCTGCCTGCCATAATAAGACCTATGACGCTAGAGAGCTATTAGAAGAACTTAAAGATGAAGTTGTAGACTGTAGGATACCTTCCCATCTAGTGCCTAAGTGCCCTGTTTGTGGAGGTCCTATGGAAATGAATCTTCGTAATGACCCAGACTTTGTAGAAGATGAAGCTTGGCATAGGGCAGAAGAAAACTATGCTACTTTTTTAAGGGATATGAAGGGGAAAAAGGTAGTTTATCTGGAACTAGGCCTAGGCTTTAATACACCAGTTATAATCCGTTTTCCTTTTGAAAAAATGGTAAAGGACAATCCAAATGCTAAACTAATAAGATTAAACTTAGATCAAGCTACAATACCTCAAGGATTTCAAGACAGAGCTCTTGGCATCCAAGAAGATATTGTAAAGAGCTTAGGTGATATATATAGTGAGATTAAAAAAGAATAAAATAGATTTTAAATATTAAAGGATGTGTAATTATGGACCAAGATGAAAGACTAGATTTTTTAATAAATTATCTCTTAGAAGAATCAAATGCAGATCCAAATAAGTATTCACAAGTGGATAAGAAGGATAGATTTATAGCACTTAGGAATATCCGCATGCCTAGGGAGATTGATCCTGAATTTTTAAAGATTCAAGATAGCTACTTACAAGAAGAGCTAAAGAATAAGGGTATTGTCAGTTTAAAGGAGATTCCAACTATAAAGGAGAAGTACTCTAGCAAGCATCCCTTTGCAGACAAGCTTTCTATATGGAAGGGTGATATTACCAGGCTTGAAATAGCTGCCATTGTAAATGCGGCAAACTCTCAAATGTTAGGTTGCTTTGCCCCTCTTCATATGTGTATTGACAATGTTATACACTCAGCTGCAGGTGTTCAGCTTAGAGAAGAGTGCAATGAATATATGGAGACTCAGAAAGAACAAAACCCAGCCTACCAAGAGCCAACTGGAAGAGCTGTTTTAACTGATGCCTACAATCTGCCTTCTGACTATGTTGTCCATACAGTAGGCCCTATAGTTAGGGGAAGTTTAACAGAGGATTTGAAGCAAGATTTGAGAAATTCCTACCAAAACTCCCTAAAACTCATTGTAGAAAATGATATTAGAAGCATAGCCTTCTGCTGCATTTCTACTGGTGTATTTAGCTTTCCCAACCAAGAAGCTGCCCAGATAGCAGTAGAAAGTGTAGGTGAGTTTCTAACTAAGCATGGAGATAGGATTGATAGAGTGGTCTTCAATGTCTTTAGTGATCTAGATAAGGATATATATGAAAAATTATTAAAATAATTATTAATTTAATTTCTTTTTTAACAATCCCAAGATCTATACTTTTAGGAGGATAAAGATGACAAAAGAAAAGATAAAAAAGTACCATGCTATAGTTATAGGAAGCGGCCAGGCTGGCAATCCCCTTGCCTTTGATCTAAGTGATAGAGGGCAAAAAGTAGCCTTAATTGAAAAGGATCAACTAGGTGGGGCCTGTATAAACTTTGGCTGTACTCCTACTAAGACCCTTATAGCTAGTTCAAATATCCACCATAGGGTCAAGAACAGTGAAGCCCTTGGAGTAAGTTCTGATAATGTAAGATTAGATTTTAAAAAAATAATGACCAGGAAAAATAATATAGTCACTGCCTTTAGAGGAACTATAGAGAGAAAGATCATAGTCAGTAAAAATATAGATCTCTACAGGGGCACTGGAAGCTTTGTAGATAAAAACACTATAAAGATAAGTTCCAAAGAGGCTGGAGAAGAAAAGATCTATGCTGATAAAATATATATAAATGTTGGCTCCAAGCCAAATATCATTCCCTTAGATGGATTAAAGGAAATAGATTATCATGATTCAACTTCTATAATGGAGTTAGATAGCCTTCCAGAGCATCTTGTAATAGTTGGAACTGGATATATTGCCCTAGAGTTTGGACAGATGTTTAGGCGCTTTGGTAGTCAGGTTACAATGATAGGTAGAAGTGATTCTGTTTTGAAAAAAGAAGATAGGGATGTATCAGATAGGATTCAAGATATCTTGGAAAAAGACGGGATAAACTTCCTACTTAATACAGATACAAAAAGAGTGGAAAAAGATGGCCATCTAGTAAATGTTTATGTGGATAAGGATGGAAAAGAAGAAAAAATAAGTGCTTCTCACTTTATGCTGGCAGTTGGAAGAGTTCCAGCTACAGAAGAATTAAATTTAAAGAATGCAGGTGTTGAGCTAGATGATAAAGGATATATAAAGGTCAGCGACAGGCTTAAAACTACTAGTGACAACATCTATGCTCTTGGGGACGTAAAGGGCGGGCCTCAATTTACTCATATTGCCCGTGATGATTATAGGGTAGTTATGGATGATGTATTTGGCCAAGGAGATAGAACTATTAAAGATAGGCTCATTCCCTATACTCTTTATATAGAGCCTCAACTTGGTAGAGTAGGGTTAACTGAAGAAGAGGCTAGAAATAAGGGTTACAATATAGTAGTTTCAAAAATAGAGATGGCTACTCAGGGTAGACCTATAGAAGAAAACTACACTGATGGTTTTATGAAGGCTGTTATAAATAAGGATAATGATAGGATCTTAGGAGTGTCAATACTTGGTTACCAAGGTGGAGAGATTATGGCTATTGTAGAAGTAGCTATGATGGCAGATATGCCTTATCAAAGATTGAGAGATGGTATATTTACTCATCCCAGCCTATCTGAAATATTAAATGATCTATTTGATATTTAAGCATAGTGCTAGAAATTTAAAGCTAGATAGTCTTATAGCTATAAGATTATCTAGCTTGATCTTTATTCCCATTCCTTGGATACATAGACCCAAGATGAATAATTAGAATGCTTCTCTAACTCCTCAATTGTAAGTTCTATAGCACTATTACTAGAGCCACAGGCAGGATAAACACTATCAAATCTCTTCAATGACTGGTCTAAATATACCTCTACTCCTTCATTTACTCCAAAAGGACAGACTCCTCCAATTTCGTATCCTATAAGCTGTAAGAGCTCATCCCCTGCTATCATCTTGGCCTTGCTCTTAAATTCTGCCTTAAATCTTTTATTGTCTATCTTTGCATCACCTGCAAATACTACTAAAATAGGTTTATCTTCTACTAGAAAAGCTAAAGTCTTTGCTATTCTTTTAGGATGACAAGCTACTGCCTTTGCAGCTAATTCTACTGTTGCACTTGAACTATCAAACTCTAAAATCCTATCCTCCATGCCCCATTTCTCAAAATAATCTCTCGCTTTTTTTATTCCCATAAAAGATCCTCCAAATTTTTATATTATTCTACTTGAGCTATTAAGCTATTTATTAGCAATTTAATTTATTATATCATATTATTTCAACTTTTTTAAAGAAAAGTCTTGACAAATAAGAGAAATAGATTTATCATTATATACAATATAAAAATACTTTAATGTATTGATGAGGCAAAGAGTAATTTAAAGAGTAGATCTTACAGAGAGCTGGACAAGGTGAAAACCAGTAGATGAAAATTTAAATGAAAAGAATTGCTGAAATAGATAGGACAAAACCTAAGGGCTAGTATCTTATCTCGCAATCAAAGCGTTATTTGAATCGAGTTGTATTTTATTGATTAAAATACAATTAGAGTGGCACCGCGGGTATTCAACTCGTCTCTTATATAAGAGACGAGTTTTTTGTATTCAAAATAATAATTACATAGGGGGATATTAAGATGAAAAAGAAAATTAGTTTATTATTAGCATTAGTTATGGTCTTTAGTATTGTATTGACAGGCTGTGGTTCAGATGATCCTAACGGAGAAGTTGTAGAACCAGAAACTGAGCTTGATGATGTAGAAGTAGAAGAAGTAGAAGGCAAGACATTGGATGAAATTGTTGAAAGTGGAAAGCTGGTACTAGGTACAAGTGCAGATTATCCACCATTTGAGTTCCATGCTATGATAGATGGCAAGGATGAAATTGCTGGTTTGGATATTGAAATAGCAAAATATATAGCAGATGAACTAGGAGTAGATCTAGAGATAAAAGATATGGATTTTGACAAACTTTTAGGCGACATGGCTATTGGAAGATTGGACATAGTAATAGCTGGTATGAATCCAGATCCAAAGAGAAATGCAACTTTTTCTGATATCTACTATGAAGCAAATCTTTCTGTTTTAGTTCCTAAGGATTCCCAAATCGCTACAATTGAAGATCTAGATGGAAAAAGTATTGGGGTACAAATGGGAACAGTTCAAGAAGAAATTGCTCAAGAAAGTATAAATGATGCAGATGTAAGAAGCTTAAGCAAGAACCCAGAAATAATAATGAATCTTAAGACTAACAAGATAGACTGTGCAATCATGGAGACACCAGTAGCAGAATCTTTTGCAAAAGTAAATGATGATATCATGTTAGTAAAGGATCTTGTTATTGATAACGAATCTGGTGGAGTAGCTGTAGCTGTTAAAGAAGGAAACAATGAACTAATAGAAAAGATCAATGAAATACTAGCTGAAATAAAAGAGCAAGGATTAATTGAAGAGTGGCTAGTTGAAGCAGATGAACTTAGTACAAAGGACTTAGATTAATCTATAGAATAAAAAGTATATAGAAACAAGAGATACTTGAAATTAAGGTGAAGGTTGATATAACCCTCACCTTGATTTTCAAGTTAAATTTATTTAAGGCTATTATAAAAAAGTTTATTATATATTTACTTAAATTTTTAGATCAATACATATTTACATATTTAAACAAATTATATTAAAATAATTAACTATCAGATTTAAAATTTTATAGTTACAGGAGTTGAAAAAATTTGAATATTATAGATTTACTTGTCAAGTATAGGTATTATTATTTAACTGGAATCAAAATAACATTATTGCTTTCTTTCTTTTCTCTTACTATAGGAAGTACTTTAGGCGTTTTTATAAGCCTCTTAAAATTATCAAGATTTAAATCCTTAAGATTTATTGCCAGTGTATATATTGAAATAGTTAGAGGAACGCCAATGATGGTACAAATCGCATTGGTCTACTTTGGGTCCTATGTACTCTTAGGTGTAGAAATCGGCGGCTTCTTATCTGCCCTTATAGCAGTTTCTTTAAACTCTGCAGCCTATGTGGCAGAAATCATAAGGTCTGGAATACAGTCTATAGACAAGGGACAAACTGAAGCCAGTAGAAGTTTAGGTATTTCTCAAAAGCAGACTATGAGACATATAATATTTCCACAGGCTGTTAAAAACATACTTCCAGCTCTTGGAAATGAATTTGTTACCTTGATAAAAGAAACTTCTGTGGCTTCTACAATTGGAGTAGCTGACTTGATGTTTGCATCAAAAACAGTTCAAAGTAGTAGTTATCAACCTTTTAATCCTTTAGTAATTGTAGCAGTAATTTACTTTATATTTACATTTACTATATCTCAATTAATAGGATTACTTGAAAGGAGACTAAATCACAATGATTAAAGTAGAAGCTTTAAATAAATATTTTGGAGATAAGCATGTATTAAAAGATATAGATTTAGAGATTTATGATGGTGAAGTTATAGGCCTTATAGGTCCTTCTGGTTCTGGTAAAAGTACACTTATAAGATGTATGAATTTTCTTGAAGAGCCAAGTTCAGGAAAGGTCTTTATTAACGGAGAAGATCTGACTAATTCCGACAAAGATCTTGATAGAATAAGACAAAAAATAGGAATGGTATTTCAGCACTTCCATCTATTTCCTCATAAGACTATACTTGAAAATATAACCCTGGCTCCCATTTTAACTGGAAAGTTATCAAAAAAAGAAGCTGAGGATAAAGCTATTGAGTTATTGAATACTATGGATTTACTTGATAAGAAAGATGCCTATCCTGATTCCCTATCTGGGGGTCAAAAGCAGAGAATAGCCATAGCTAGGGCTTTGGCTATGGATCCTGAAATAATGTTATTTGATGAGGTTACATCTGCCCTAGACCCTGAGATGGTTGGTGAGGTACTAGGAGTTATGAAGCAGCTAGCAAGCACTGGTATGACCATGGTGGTAGTGACCCACGAGATGGCCTTTGCCAAGCAAGTTGCTGACAGAGTAATCTTTATGGACCAAGGTAGAATAGTAGAAGTAGATAAGGCAGTGGATCTCTTTGAAAATCCAAAGGATCCTAGAACAAAAGAATTTTTATCAAGAGTATTAGAATATTAATTATAAATAAATATAAATATTATAGATAAAGCCCTGATAAACTATTATCAGGGCTTTATTTTACATAATATTCTCTTTATAATTTATAGTAACCAAGGGTCATTTTCTGGTTCTATATAATCATGTGTATTTGTATCTATTTCTCTACCTGGATCTACTGGATCAGTAGGAACATTTAACTCTGGATGCATATTGTTAGCCTTTAATTGATTCTCATGAGAATCTCTCTTAGGTAAATCTAAATCTACTGCATCTATTGATATGTCCATTGCCTTAGCAACACCTTTTCCATACTCTGGGTCTGCTTGGTAGCAGTGGTAGATATGTCTATGTTTTATTTGAAGTGTTGAATCTCCCATATTTCTAGCAGTATTATCAAATAGAACTTGTTTTTGATCTTCTGTCATAGCTCTAAATAACATACCTGGTTGTGTAAAGTAGTCACTATCATCTTCTCTAAAGTCATATCTATAAACGTCTCCACCCTTTTCCTTTGGTAGATTATCCTCTGGACTATCTTTCCAGTTTCCATAGCTATTTGGTTCATAGTGAAGTTCGCTACCTAGGTTACCATCTACACGCATTTGTCCATCACGGTGGAAACTGTGTGGGTTTTCAACTGCCTTAGGTGAGTTTACAGGTATTTGATGATGATTTACACCTAGACGATATCTTTGAGCATCTCCATATGCAAATAGTCTTCCTTGTAACATACGGTCAGGAGAGAAACTAATTCCTGGAACTGAGCTAGCAGGGTTAAATGCTGCTTGTTCTATTTGAGCAAAATAGTTATCTGGATTTCTATTTAATTCAAATTCTCCTACTGGCATAAGTGGGAAATCTTTCTTAAGCCACATCTTAGTTAAATCAAAAGGATTGTTTTCCATAGCGTCAGCTTCTTCTTCACTCATAACCTGTATATACATCTTCCACTTTGGATACATTTCCTTTTCTATAGCTTCGTAAAGATCTCTTTGGTGAGATTCTCTATCCATTCCCACTACTTTTTCTGCTTCCTGATCTGTTAGGTTTTTAATTCCCTGTTGTGATCTAAAGTGAAATTTTACCCAATTCCTTTTATTGTCCTTATTTATAAAACTATAGGCATGAGAACTAAATCCATGCATATGTCTGTAGGATGATGGAATACCTCTATCTCCCATTATTATTGTAACTTGTAGAAGTGCTTCTGGAAGTGAGCTCCAAAAATCCCAGTTTGTATTGGGACTTCTCATATTTGTTCTGGGATCCCTCTTTATAGCGTGATTTAAGTCTATAAATTTCATAGGATCCCTAAAGAAAAATACTGGAGTATTATTGCCTACTAAATCCCAATTTCCTT
>CAZBAK010000018.1:0-33349 GCA_964489715.1 uncultured Tissierella sp.
AGGTCTCAGGTGTAAGAATAGCAATATTTGTAGCTTAGAGATACTAATAAGTCGAAGACTTGACCAAGAAAATTAATCTAAATATCTATGTAAATGAACTTTGTAGTTTATCTGGTAATGATAGCAAGAGGGACACACCTGTTTCCATACCGAACACAGAAGTTAAGCCTCTTTACGCCGATGGTACTTGGGTGGTAACGCCCTGGGAGAGTAGGAAGTTGCCAGTTGATCATTAACACCTTATCTAGAGATAGGGTGTTTTTTTATTGTCTAAAACTAAGTAAAAATAAAAAAGATAAAGCATAAGTATATTCCTAATGGACAAAGTAAAATATAAAGGATAAAATAAGAATAGAAGATATTAAAGGAGTTAAATATGAAAGAAAAAATACTAGTAATAGGAGCAGGAGCCTCTGGCATGATAGCGGCTATAGCTGCAAAGAGAAATAATGCAGATGTAATTTTATTAGAAAAAAATGATAGAATAGGTAGAAAGATCTTGGCAACTGGTAACGGAAGATGTAACTATACAAATATAAATTTAAGCCACATAAACTATCATGGTAAAAATCCAAAGTTTACTCTCAGCGCAATCAATAGTTTTAATGTGGATATGACTATGGACTTTTTTGAAAGACTGGGAATAACCCCTTTTATAGAGGAGACTGGCAAGGTATTTCCAATGTCACTTCAGAGTTCTAGCGTCTTAGATGTCTTAAGGCTTGAAATTGAAGATCTGGGCATAAAGGTAAAACTCAACAGTCAAGTAGTATCCATAAAAAAAGAAAAGGACTTTCAGGTAAAACTTGAAAATGGAGAAGAAATCAAGGGAGATAAGATTATACTATCAACAGGAGGCATGGCTATGCCTGCAAGTGGTTCAGATGGCAGCGGTTATGATCTAGCGAAAGATCTTGGACACAAGATACAAGATCCCTTTCCAGGCCTTGTACAGCTTAAACTAAAGGGAAATATATTTAGGAGTCTTAAAGGAGTCAAATTTCCAGGAAGAGCTCTTCTTATATCTAAAAACAAAGTTTTATCAGAGGATTTTGGAGATATATTATTTACTGATTATGGTATATCAGGACCACCTATTTTACAATTGAGTAGAAGGGCCATAGAATATCTAAACAATGGAAAAGATATAAAACTTAAGGTCTCTATTATATACAATAAAACTAAAGAAGAACTTCAAGACTATTTAAATAAAAGATTTATATATATGAAAAATAGAAGTATTGAAGAAAGTCTTATAGGACTTATAAACAAAAGACTTATTCCTACTATATTAAAAGAAATAAATATAAAGAAGGCTAGAAAAACTTCAGAAATATCCAAAAGAGAAGTAGATAAACTTGCAGATATACTAACAAATTGGCAATTTACTATAATAGGAAGTAAAGGATGGAAAGATGCTCAAGTTACAGCAGGAGGAGTTTCCACTAGAGAGATAGATAACAGAACTATGGAGTCTAAGCTCTGCCAAGGATTATATATAACAGGTGAACTATTAGATATAGATGGTGATTGTGGAGGATATAATCTCCAATGGGCTTGGTCATCAGGCTACATTGCAGGTATAAGTTCTAGCAGTAAATAAATAGACTTATTAGGAGGAAATTATGTCAGTAAATAATAAACTAAAAGAATTAGAAGAAAATGGTAGAAAAATAAAAGTATCTCTTATTGGAGCAGGACTAATGGGCAAGGGTATGGTAAGCCAAATGATGCTTATGAAAGGAATGACTCCTTCCCTAGTTGTAAGTAGAAATATAGAGGATGCTATAGCTTCTTATACCCTAGCTGGTATAAGAAGAGAAGATATAAGAATTGCTAAAAACTTAAATGATGTAAATATAGCCATGGAAGATGGCAAATTTGTAGTAAGTGATAGGACAGAACTTGGAAGTGCAGCAAATCTAATAGATGTTGTGGTAGATGCCACAGGAAGTCCAGAAAGCGGAGCTAGGATTGCAATGAACTCCATATTAAATAAAAAACATATAGTCATGGTAAATGTAGAAGCAGATGTGACAGTTGGTCCCATCTTGAATAAGCTTGCCAAAAGTGCAGGTGTGATTTATACAGGAACTGCAGGAGATGAACCAGGCTCTGTAAAAGAAATATATGATTTTGCTGATGCCCTAGGTTTTGAAATAATAGCTATTGGTAAAGGTAAAAACAATCCAATAGACTTTAATGCCAATCCTGAAAGTGTGAGAGAAGTTGCATTAAAGAAAAATTTAAAGCCTCTTAGGTTGGCTAGCTTTGTAGATGGAACCAATACAATGATAGAAATGGCTGCCATGAGCAATGCAACTGGTTTTATTTCAGATAAAAGAGGAGCCCATGGAGTTCATGCAGATGTGAAGGAACTTACAGATATATTTAGACTTAAAAAAGATGGTGGAATACTGGATAATATAGGAGTAGTAGATTATGTTCATGGTATAGCTCCAGGGGTTTTTGCAGTAGTATCAACTTCTTTAGATCAGGTTCATGCTGAGATGAAATATTTATCTATGGGTGATGGTCCTAATTATGTCCTATATAGACCCTATCATTTGACAAGCTTAGAGACTCCTATAACTGTAGCAAAAGCTTACTTCTATAATGAAGCAACAATTGCCCCTATAGCTGGACAGGTGTCGGAAGTAGTAACACTTGCTAAGAAGGATCTTAAAAAAGGCGAATATTTAGATGGCATAGGTGAATATAAGGTACTTGGAACTATAGAGGAATATGCAAAGGCCAAAGAGGAAAGGCTACTTCCTATAGGGCTTGTAAACACTAAGACACGAGTAAAAAGAGATATAAAAAAGGGAGAGTTTATAAGTTACGATATGGTAGAAGAGGATAAAAATAGTTATATATATAAATTAAGACAAATTCAAGAAGAAATGTTCTAAAAAACTTGACAAAAGCCCATTTTTTAAGTATTATGTAGTGTAAGTGAAAAAAATATGCTTTGATAAGAAGAGTAGTAAAGAGATCTTTTTATAGAGAGATAATCGTTTGGTGGAAGATTATTAAAAGAGCTTTATGAAGATCACCTTTGAGCATGACATCCTAGATGTCACGGAAAGAAGCCGTTATCTTCTATTGAGTGACAAAAAATATATTATTTTTTGTAATTTGGGTGGTAACACGGAAAAATTCGTCCCTTAGGTCTTTATAGACTTAAGGGACTTTTTATAATTATAAGGGGGAAAACGATGAAAAAATTTGATGAATTATCAAATGAACCTGTAAAAGATAGGGAGAAGGAAATATCTAAATACTGGGATAAGATAGATCTACTTCACAAGTCAGTGGAAAGTAGAGACGAAGACAAGCCTTTTGTTTTTTTTGAAGGGCCACCAACTGCAAATGGAAAGCCAGGAATACATCATGTAATGGCTAGAACTCTTAAGGACTTAACTTGTAGATATAAAACTATGCAAGGTTATAGAGTGAAGAGAAAAGCAGGATGGGATACTCACGGACTTCCAGTAGAGATAGAAATAGAAAAAAAGTTGAATTTAGAAGATAAGCAGGATATTGAAGAATTTGGTATAGAAAACTTTAATAAAGAGTGTAGGGACTCTGTATTCCAATATGAAAAAGTATGGAGAGATATGACAGAGAGAATGGGCTATCTAATAGATCTGGACGATCCTTATATAACTCTTGAAAATGATTATATAGAATCAGTCTGGTGGATACTGGATAAATTCTTTAAAGAAGGACTTATATATGAAGGACACAAGATACTTCCTTATTGTGCTAGATGTGGTACAGGACTGGCTTCACATGAGGTAGCACAAGGATATGAAGAAATAACAACTGAAACTGTTATAGCCAAGTTTAAGCTTAAGGAAAAAGACGAATATTTCCTAGCTTGGACAACTACTCCATGGACACTACTTTCTAATGTATGCTTAACTGTAAATCCTGACGAAGTATACTTAAGGGTAAAAAAGGATGAAGAAATATATTATGTAGCTAAGGTGTTGGCAGATAGTGTACTAGAGGGAGACTATGAAGTTTTAGAAGAGATGACAGGAAGAGACTTAGAATATATAGAATATGAGCAACTTCTTCCATTTATAGATGTAGAAGAAAAAGCTTTTTATGTAACCCTAGGGGACTATGTAACAACTGAAGATGGTACTGGTATAGTACATACTGCTCCTGCATTTGGAGAAGATGACTATAATTTAGGATTAAAATATGGACTGCCTGTAGTAAATCCAGTATCAGATGAAGGTAAATTTATAGAAGGGCCTTGGAAAGATAGATTTGTAATCGATGCTGATGGGGATATAATCCAATGGCTAAGAGAAAATGAAAAACTCTTTAAAAAGCAAAGAATGGTGCACAACTATCCTCATTGTTGGAGATGCCATACACCACTTCTTTATTATGCAAAGCCATCTTGGTATATAGAGATGACCAAGTTAAAAGACCAGCTTATAGAAAACAATAAGGGTGTAAACTGGTATCCAGACCATGTTGGAGAAAAGAGATTTGGGAACTGGCTGGAAAACTTAAATGATTGGGCAATATCCAGAAGTAGATACTGGGGAACTCCATTTCCAATATGGAAATGTGATGACTGTGGAGATGTAACCAGTGTAGGTTCTAGAGCGGAACTTATAGAAAGAGCTATTGAAGAAATAGATATGGACATAGAACTTCACAGACCATTTGTAGATGAAGTTCATTTTAAATGTGAAAAATGTGAAGGAACTATGACACGAGAAGAAGATGTAATAGATGCTTGGTTTGATAGTGGAGCTATGCCTTTTGCACAACATCACTATCCATTTGAAAACAAGGACAATTTTGATAAACTCTTCCCAGCAGACTTTATATGTGAAGGAATAGACCAAACTCGTGGATGGTTTTACTCACTACTAGCTATATCAACATTTGTAACAGGAAAATCACCTTATAAAAATGTACTTGTAAATGATCTGGTTTTAGATAAAGAAGGTAAAAAGATGTCTAAATCTAGAGGAAATACAATTGATCCATTTAGACTATTTGATGATTATGGTGCAGATGTTTTAAGATGGTATATACTTTATGTATCTCCACCGTGGATTCCTACAAGATTTGATGAAAATGGATTGAGAGAAGTAGAATCTAAATTCTTTAGATCTATGAGAAATATATATAACTTCTTTTCACTATATGCTAATACAGATGAAGTAGACCCTAAGGATTTCCATATAGACTATAAGGATAGGCCAGAAATAGATAGCTGGATAATTTCAAAATACAATACTTTATTAAAGAATGTAACAGAAAACATGGAGATATTTGAACTTACTAAGGTTGTAAGAGATATTCAAGATTTTGTTATAGAAGATCTATCTAATTGGTATATCAGAAGAAATAGAAGAAGATTTTGGTCTACAGAACTAGACGATGATAAAAAAGCTGTATACAATACAACTTATGAAATATTAGTAGGGCTGTGTAAGATGGTAGCTCCTTTTGCACCATTTATGGCAGAAGAAATCTATCAAAATCTTACAGATGAAGGATCAGTTCACTTAGCCTACTATCCAGAAGCTCAAGAAGAACTTATCGATCCTGAACTAGAAGAAAAAATGGACCTGGTAAGGGACCTAGTAGCACTTGGAAGAGCATCTAGAGAAACTGTAAGAATAAAGGTACGTCAACCACTTAGTGAAGTTGTAATAGATGGTAAGTATGAAGAAAAAATAAGCGATTTAATTCCTCTAATAAAGGAAGAATTAAACGTAAAAGATGTAGTCTTTGAAAAAGACCTATCTGGCTATATGAACTATTCATTAAAACCAAACTTCAAGGTTGCAGGTTCAATTCTTGGCAAGCATGTAAAGACATTTGGTAAGGTTTTAAATAGTTTAGATGCTAGGGAAACTGTAGAAAAACTAGAAAGTGGAGAAAGTCTATCACTTGATCTTGATGGAGAAAATTTCGAGATTCCACAAGACTATGTACAGGTAAGCATATCTTCCAAAGAAGGCTTCAATGTAATAATGGAAAACAACCTATTTGTAATACTAGATACTAGTTTAACAGATGATCTTTTAAAAGAAGGTTATGCTAGAGAATTTGTATCTAAGATTCAGCAGATGAGAAAGACCAATGGTTATGATGTATTGGATAATATAAATATTTATTACAATGGGTCAGAAACTATTAAAGAGGCTCTAGAAGAGTATGACGAATTTATAAAAGCAGAAACACTTGCTAAAGAAATAAAGAGTGTGGATGAAAGCTTAGAAGAACAAGATTTAAATGGAGAAATGACAGGTATAAAGTTAGAAAAAATATAAATTTAGTTTAAAAGACTCTCTTCTGACAATAGAAGAGGGTCTTTTTTAGAGATAAGTTATATAAAAAAGTATAATTCCATTATATGGGTATAATAGAATTATAAAAGCAGGAAGTGAGATGATAGAATGGCTATTGATAAAAACAAAACTAAAAAACTAGTACAAGATATAGAAGATCTATTTGAATCCGTATCAAAGCCCCTTCCAAAAGAGGCAAAAAAATTCATAGAAAATAAGGTTATGGGACCAATATTTGATGAAGTTTCTAAACTTATTACTGAAAGTAGACCGCCGGTTATATTTTTAATAGGAAGATCAGGTCATGGAAAATCCTCTCTCCTAAATGCCTTGGCAAATAGAAAGGTGGCGGAAGTTGGAGATATAAAGCCCACAACAGCTGAATCTGTTGCCTATGACATTAACTTTGAAGATAGGTATGCTTCTTGGACTGTAGTAGATACTAGGGGTATATTTGAATCTACAAGTCCAGAGGGTGCCTTAGATGAAGATGTAGTAGAAATATTGAAAAGAGATATAGTAAAATATAAGCCGGATATAATCCTCCATGTAGTAGCTGCATCTGAAGCTAGAAATTTATCCAATGATTTAAAAGCATTTAAAGAGATAATAAACAGCTTAAAAAAGGAAACAAAAATAGATGTCTCAACAATTGTAGCTATGAATAAGATTGATACCTTGGGCAATCCAAGAGAGTGGCCACCTGAAGCTAGTCCTGAAAAAACTGCTCTTATAAAGGAAGCCATAGATTATATGACAAGGGATATAATAGCTGCCAGAGAAATACAAAAAATAGATTTAACCCATCCTATTAAGGGATATAAAATATTAGAAGATGAATATAAGGGAGTAGTACCCCTATGTAGCTTAGAAGGAGACTATTGGAACATAGAAACCCTATCAGACCTAATAGGATCCTATCTGCCTGATGAAGCCTTAATAGATTTCTATCAGGCTCAGGAAAGAAGAGATCAACTTAGAAAACTATCCACTTCTATTATAAATAAATTTTCTACAATTTCAGGAACAATAGGTGCATCTCCAATACCTATAGCTGATATATTAATATTAACTCCTCTTCAGTTGCTTATGATAGCAATAGTAGGTGGACTATCCTGTAGAGAGTTTACTAAGGAAACAGCCTATGAATATTTAACAGCAGCTGGTATAAATATTGGAGCTGCCTTTGGATTTAGAACTGTAGCCCATCAATTTATGAAAATAATACCAATAGCAGGATGGGCAGGATCTGGAGCTATAGCTGCCAGTGGAACATATGCTATTGGAAAATCAGCAGAAGCTTATTTTTTCTTAGGTGAGATAAAAAAACCAAGGATAAAAGAGAAGAAAGAAAAAGAATAATTCCAGAAAAAATAAGGGTAAATATATAATCGTTATATATTTACCCCTATTTTTAATAAAATATTGTCCCAAATTTAACTATTTTTCACTATAACAAGCTTTATATCTTCATAGCTAACTTCTTCAGGCAATTCATCTTTTATGGCTTTTAATTTTTCAATACCTAATTTTTTTATTACATCTAATATATCTTCTTCCACTTTAGGATCTATTATAAACTTAGACCAGTCTACAGTTTTACCATTTTCTTCACATTTTGATAGATGCTCTATAATAGTACTAGTTGTAAAATTTCTCTTGCTAGCTATTTCTTCTAAAGTTAAATTTTCTAAATAAAGCTTATAGGTGTTTTCATATCTTTCCCTTAGATCTTCTCTTACTATTTCTTTTGGAGATAGTTCCAGGGGTGCTTTGCCTTCTTTTTCTATATGTTCTCTTATTATAGCGAGGAAATCTTCTCCATAGGATTCATATTTCTTTAGACCTACACCCTTGATCTTTAAGATGGAATCTTTATCTATTGGAAAGAAAGATGACATTTCATTGAGAGTAGAATCATGAAAGATCATAAAGGGAGCAATTTCCCTTTCACTAGCCAATTTATATCTTAACTCTCTTAGTTTTTCAAATAGTTCTTCATCAAAGTTCTCTAAAAGCTTGCCTATATTAGCTTTCTTCTTGGAAGGAGCCTTTACCTCCATAAGGTGTTTCTTGTGAAAGACCTTTGTTTCACCAGTCAAAACTCCCCTTGATAATTTAGACAGCTTTAAAACAGGAAATTTATCAGAAGTCATAATTATATAGCCCTTGGAGACAAGAGTCATTATTATCTCTCTAATGGCTTGTTCCTTATATTCCTTCATTATGCCATAAGTAGATATCTTATCTAGATTAAATTGTAAGACCCTCTTATTTCTAGAGCCTCTTAGGGTTTGGATTATTAAACTAGCGCCAAATCTTTCATCTGCCCTAAAAATACATGAAATGATTTTTTGTGCCTCTATAGTTATATCTATCATTTCAGAATCATCTAGGCAATTGCCACAATTGCCACACGCTTGAACATCTGGTATTTCACCAAAGTACTTTAAAATATCATTTCTTAAACAATCATTGGTATGGCAGTAGTCCACAAGATATTGTAGGTTTTTATAAAGTAGATTTTCTCTTTCTTCAGAGACTGGATTGACCTGTATCAGTAGTTTTTGCTTTACGATATCAGCTGGTGAGTAGAGAAGAATACAATGGCTTTTCTCACCGTCACGGCCTGCTCTACCTGCCTCCTGGTAGTAGCTCTCCATATTCTGAGGCATATTATAATGGATGACAAATCTAACATCAGGCTTATCAATACCCATGCCAAAGGCATTTGTAGCTACTATTATTTGAATCCTATTGTAAATAAAATCTTCCTGAGCCTTATTTCTAACCTCAGAAGTCATACCTCCATGATAAGCTATAGCATTGAGTCCCTTTTGTCTTAAGTTTTCAGCCAGGCTTTCTACAGATTTTCTTGTGGCACAATAGATAATACCAGATTTATCTTTATAGGTTTTCTCGATAAAATCAGCAATAAAATCAGTTTTATTTCCTATCTTTCTAACCTCATAGAAAAGATTAGGTCGATCAAAACCTATCATAGACTCTACTAAGTCTCTAAATCCAATAAGTGTTTTAATTTCCCTAACTACTTCCTCAGTTGCAGTGGCTGTAAAGGCACTAACAATAGGCCTTTCTTTAAAGGAGTCTATAAAGCCAGGAATATCCCTATAGCTTGGCCTAAAATCGTGACCCCATTGACTTATACAATGGGCCTCATCTATAGCTAGCATAGAAACATCTATATCCCTAATTAAATTTAAAAACATATAATTATTAAGTCTTTCTGGAGCTAGATAGATTATTTTATATTTTAAATCTCTTATATTCTGTAGTCTTTCTTGGAGTATATCTTCATCTAAAGTACTATTTATAAAAGTAGAAGCTATACCCATTTCTTCTAAGCTATCTACCTGATCTTTCATCAGAGATATAAGGGGGGATATAACTAAAGTTATCCCATCAAGCATCATAGCTGGAAGTTGATAACAAAGTGATTTACCTCCACCTGTTGGCATTATACCTAGAGCATCCTTACCTTCAATAATACCCTTTACTATTTTTTCTTGGCCACTTTTAAAATCATCATAGCCAAAATAAGTTTTTAATATTTCATAAATATTCATAAATCTCACCTATCCTATAGACTACATTATATAAGACTTTAGAGAATAAATCATCTAAATAAAAGAATCCCTATAGGATAAGCTTTTCTAGCCTATCTTATAGGGAATACTGTTAATATATTTAAATTATTCTTCTCCCAAATATGCTTTTCTAACTCTATCATCAACTAATAGATCTTTAGCATTTCCGTCAAAGAGTATTTTTCCTGTTTCTATTACATAAGCTCTATCAGCAGTATTTAGAGCTATATTTGCATTTTGCTCTACTAGTAGAACAGTAAGACCAGTTTCTTTATTGATATTCTTAATAGATTGGAATATTTCCTTTGTTATAAGTGGTGCAAGACCCATTGAAGGTTCATCTAACATCAGTAGCTCAGGAGCAGATAAAATTGATCTTCCAATTGCAAGCATTTGCTGCTCTCCTCCACTTAGGGTACCACCATATTGTTTTGTTCTTTCTTTTAATCTGGGAAATAGATTATAGACAAAATCTAAGTCTTCAGCTATTTTCTCAGTATCTCTTCTAAGATAAGCTCCCATAAGAAGGTTTTCTTCAACTGTAAGAGCAGTAAATATTCTTCTTCCCTCAGGAACATGTATAAGTTTCTCTGCTACTATTTTTTCTGCACTTAGATTACTTATTTCCTTGTCTTTATATTTGATAGATCCAGTTGATCTTATTAAATTAGATATAGCTCTTAGAGTACTTGTCTTACCAGCACCATTACTTCCTATTAGTGTGATAATTTCTCCTTTTTCTATATGAAAGTTAAGTCCTTGTAATGCATGGATACCACCATAAAATACATTTAAATCTTCTACTTTTAGCATTATTCGTCCCCTCCAGTACCAAGATAGGCTTTAATTACTTGTTCATCATTCTGAATTTCATGAGGCAGACCTTCAGCAATCTTGTTACCATATTCTAATACTACTATTCTATCGGATATTCCCATTACTAGTTTCATATCATGTTCTATAACTAAGATAGTATTTCCCCTATCTCTAATTTTCTTTATTAATCTAGTCATTTCGACTTTTTCTCCAGTATTCATACCAGCTGCAGGTTCATCAAGTAGAAGCAACTTAGGATCTGTTGCCATAGCTCTACCTATTTCAACTCTTCTTTGATAACCATATGGAAGGCTAATTGCTATTTCATCTTTAAGATGGCTAATTTCTAAAAATTCCATTATATCATGTGTTTTGTCTATTACCATTTTTTCTTCTTTTACAAGTTTTGGAGTTTTTAATATAGTTGCCAATAAGTTTGAAGAAGTTCTACAGTATTGACCTACCATTATATTTTCCATTACAGTCATAGTGCTAAAAAGTCTTATATTTTGAAAGGTTCTACCTATTCCTAATTTCGTAATTTCGTAAGGCTTTGCCTTTTTTACCTTTTCACCTAAAAACTCTACTTCTCCAGATGTAGGTTCATATATACCTGTAATAGAGTTGAAAAAGGTTGTTTTACCAGCACCGTTTGGACCTATTAGACTTACTATTTCTCCTGTATCTATATGAAAGTCAACATTGTTTACAGCTGTTAATCCACCAAAACATTTTGTTACTCCCTTAGCGTCTAGAATTCTCACTTTTTCCACCTCTTTTTCAAGTTAGTTAAACTTAATTTTTCCGTATTTGCCTTAGCAGTACCGCCTTTTAGACTAGCAGCACTTATTATACCCTGTGGTCTTACTATCATCATCATTACAAGTAGTATTCCATATATAGCATATCTATATGTTGAAATTCCCCTTAATGCTTCAGGAAGTATAGTAAGAACAGTAGCTCCTACGATTACACCAGGAATACTTCCAACTCCTCCCAGAACCACCATTGTAAGTATAACAACAGACTCCATATAAGTGAAGTTGTCAGGATTTACATAGTGTATAAAAGAAGCAAAGATTCCACCGGCAAGTCCTGCCATAGCTGCTCCAAGTACAAATGCTAAAATCTTTAAGAATGTAGGATTAATACCCATTGCTTCAGCTGCTGTTTCATCATCTTTTACAGCAACTAGTCCTCTACCAAGACGAGAATTTATAAGTCTGTAAGATATAAATATAGTGATCAATACTAATACATAAAGAATATAATAATAAGATGTATTAGTTCCAAGTGTAAATCCAAATATACTAGGAGATGGTATACCTGGTATTCCAGCGGGACCTCTTGTAAATGATGCCCAGTTGATCAATACCAATCTTAATATCTCACTAAATCCAATAGTTGTTATAGCTAAATAGTCACCCTTTAATCTAAGAGTAGGAATACCTAGCAATAGACCAAATATACCTGCTACAATTGCACTTGCTATCAAAGCGATCCAAAAGGGAACTCCGTAAGTTACTGTAAGAATTGCAGTGGTGTATGCACCTACTGCATAGAATGCAGAATGTCCTAGAGAAAGTTGACCGGCAAATCCAAGTACAAAGTTTAAACTTAGGGCCAATACTATATAAATTAATACCATTACCGCTGTTCTAAGTGCATAAGTATTATTTTGTAAAATCAAAGGTATTAAAGCAGTTACTACAAGTAAAGCTAAACCTAATATTTTTCTTGTTTTGTTGTCTAAATGCATATATCTTTTTGTACCTATATCAAATACTTTAGAAAGTATTTTAATTCCAATATAAAGAACTCCAGAATATAATACTAAATTAAATAAAACTTTCAAGATATCGTTCACTTTTACCACCTCCTATAGTTTTTCTTTTATACCTTTACCTAACAATCCTTCAGGTTTAACTAAAAGTATAAATATTAATATAATAAATGCTATGGCATCTCTGTATCCTGATGATATATATGCAGCTCCAAGACTTTCTGAAATACCCATTATTAATCCACCTAGCATTGCTCCAGGGATACTACCGATACCACCTATAACTGCGGCAATAAAAGCTTTAAGGCCAGGAACATATCCCATCATAGGATAGGCAGCTTTATAATAAATACCTACTAAGATTCCAGCAGCAGCTCCAAGAGCTGATCCAAGTCCAAATGTGAAATATACTATTCTGTTAGTGTTTATTCCCATAAGCCTTGAAACATCCATATCTTGTGAAACACATCTCATAGCTCTTCCCACTCTGGTATATTGAACTATATAGGTAAGAACAGCTACTAGAACAACTGTTGTAACTATTATTATTATTTGAATTGTACTTATTCTAAAACCTAAAAATGAAAATATTTTATTATTTATTACTGTTGGAAAAGATTGAGTCTCAGGGCCCCATATAAGCATAGCAAAGTTTTCTAAAAACATTGCCATTCCTATTGCTGATAAAAACAAGTTTAATCTAGGGGCCTTAAAGACTGGACTATAAGCAAATTTTGCGATTAAAATACCTACTATGGAAGCTCCAACCATTCCAACTATAAATGCTAAATATATAGGTAAATTTAAGACTGTAAGCGCTGTAAGAGTAAAAAAAGCACCCATCATGTATATATCTCCATGTGCAAAATTTATTAGTCTAATAATTCCGTAAACCATGGTAAATCCTATAGCGGTCAATGCATATATACTTCCAATAGCTAGACCATTACTCAAATGCTCCATAAACATTATAATTCACTCTCCTTTATAGACTAAGAAGCCCGAAGGCTTCATTAGACTAGTTTAATTGTTCATCAGATAGGACTATTTCACCATCTTTTACTTCTAGTATTAATATACTTCTAGTTACATCATTATCTACGAAAGATATAGGACCAGCTACTCCTGGGAATTCATCAGCTTCTTGAAGGAATTCTGTTATTCCCTCTCTAGTTGCTCCATTTTCCTTCATTCCTGCAAGGATTAGCTTTGCAGAGTCGTAAGCTAGAGCTGAATAGTTGTCTGGTTCTTTATCATATTTTTCTTTAAATGATTCAACAAATTCTTTTGTTCCTGGGAATTCAACATCTTCGTGGAAGAAAGCAGCAAATCTAATTCCCTCTACAGAATCTCCACCAAGTTTAATTAATTCAGTAGAACTTATTCCTTCAGTTCCTATGATAGGTACATCTAATCCAACAGCTTCTTTTTGTTGAGCTATTAAAGCTGTTTCAACATAATACCCTGCTACAAACATAATGTCTGGATTTGCGCCTTTAATTGTTGTAAGTTGTGGACTAAAGTCTTTTGATTGACCTTCAAAATAAGTTTCTGAGGCTACAACTTCTCCGCCTAGTGATTCAAATTCTGAAGTAAAGTCATTTTTAAGTCCAGTTCCAAAGTCATTAGCTGTAAATAATACAGCTGCTTTTCTTTTTCCAAGTACATTGTAAGCATATTGTGCTAAGTTTTCTGCCTGAGTAGTATCAGTTAAAGAAATACGGTATAAATGCGGAGTAGATCCATCTGTTATTTGCTTGTTTACTGAGTCAGTTATTACTGGTATTCCAGCAGCTTCGTAGATTCCACGAGCAGCTAATGTAGCCGAACTATTCCAGTGACCAATTACAGCTAAAACCTTATCGTCACCTGCTAGTTTCTGTGCAACGTTTGGTGCTTCTTTAGGGTTACCAGTATCATCACCAACAATAAGCTCTACTTCCTTACCATCAATTCCACCTTCAGCGTTTACTTCATCAATTGCCAATTCAATAGCTTTAACTTTCATATCACCAAATTGAGCTGAGTCTCCTGTCATTGGATTTGCAGAAGCGATATAAAGCTTATCTGAACCTCCACCATCTCCACTATCGCCACCGCCACATGCAGTAAGGGCAAAGATACTTAATACTA
The DNA here is from genome assembly GCA_964489715.1 of uncultured Tissierella sp. GTDB lineage: Bacteria > Bacillota > Clostridia > Tissierellales > Tissierellaceae > Tissierella_A. Next base: position 14,676 of record CAZBAK010000018.1, read on the forward strand.
ATAATAATGCTAAAAATCCTTTTCTTTTCATATTAATCCTCCTAATATATTATATTTTTCTATCAATTAATATTGCAAGTATCATGCCATAGATAGAAAAGTTTTTTAATCTTTCAAAAAGCTCATGGAAGCTAGATCGATTACTTATAGACTTGAGATAAAAAATAAAGTATAATAGGTATAGTATGAAATATTTTCATACTATGAAAAAAATTCATGTAATTTTACTTTTTAAAGGGAGAAAACTATGAAAAAAAATAAAAAACTTTTAATTTATATAGTAATATGTTTGATTTTTCCTAAGGCTGTATGGGGAGAAAATAATTTAGAGAATAATATATTTAAAATAGGAGGAGATAATAATTATCCTCCCTATGAGTTTGTAGATGATGAAGAAAATTATAGGGGATTTAATGTAGATATAATAAGAGCCATAGCTTTGGAATTAGAACTAGATATTCAATTGATCCCTGATAAATGGGAGAGCACAATGCTATCTTTGTTAAATGGAAATATTGATGCAATTCAAGGAATGACTTTGACTCCAGAAAGGGAAAAGTTATATGATTTCACAGATGAAATAGTAATAAACTCACAAAATATATTTGTCTTAAGTGAAACTAGCAATATTGTGGATATAAGTGATCTAAAGGGTAAAAAAGTAGCTATTCAAGCTGAAGATGTTACAAAAAATATAATAAAAGATGTTGAGAATATAGAAATAATAGAAAAAGATAATCAATTAGATGCTATTCAAGCTCTTCTGAATAAGGAGGTCCATGCATTTGTTGGTAATAGACTGACAGGAATATACAATATTCAGACCTATGGTTTAAATAATACAGTAAAAATAGTAGGAGAAGATCTCTATAGTACAAACTATGCACTAGCTGTCAAAAAAGGTGACGCTGAGCTCTTAAATCTTTTAAACAAGGGACTGAGAGAGATAAAAGCTAATGGAATCTATGATAAAATATATAAAAAATGGTTTGGAGAAGTTGTCTTTGATAGGTCTAGGCAGTGGAGAAATATAATTTATTTTTTATCAATAGCTTTTTCTATATCTTTAATAGCTATAGGGTTTATATATGTATGGAATAAAAGACTTAAGAGGGAGATAGATATTCGAACAGAGGAAATTATAAAATTAAACCAGCAGACCATACATAATGATAAGATGCAATCATTGGGGAAATTATCAGCTAGTATTGCCCATGAAATTAGAAATCCCCTTACATCGATTAAGGCTTTTATAGACCTTATTCCTCATAAAATAGAAGATGATAATTTTAAGAGAGAATTGATGAATATAGTCCCAAGTGAAGTAAAAAGACTTGACGACCTTGTAGGATCATTGCTGGACTATTCAAAACCAAAAACTTCAAATCCTGAATCCATTCTTTTAGATGATATTTTGGAAGAGGTATTTACACTATTAAAGCAAAAGCTACAAACAAGCAAAATACAAGTCATAAATAAGACAAAAGATGTGTATATATATGCTGATAAATCTCAGATGAAGCAAGTATTAATAAATATACTTCTAAATAGCATAGATGCAATAGAATCTGAAGGCTATATTGAAATAAAAGCTAGTACTCTAGGGGATATGACAAATATAAAAATTAAAGACAATGGCAAGGGAGTTCCTAAAGAACTTATAAATAAAGCCTTTGATCCTTTTTTTACATCTAAGAAAACAGGGTATGGTATAGGACTTTCAGTTACAGAGAGACTTATAAAGGACAATAGGGGAAAGATAACACTGACAAGTGAAGAAAATCAAGGAACTGAAGTTGAAATTACACTAGCAAACTGTTCAAATAAGGGGGAAGTATAATGTATAACATTTTAGTAATAGATGACGAAGTATCTATATTAACTGCAATTAGATTTGCTCTTGAAGATCATTTTAATATATATACCACAACTGATATCCCAGAAGGTTTAGAGACTATAAAAAATAAAAATATTGACCTTGTCTTACTGGATCAATATCTTGGTGAATATAAGGGGATTGAAGTATTAAATACTATAAAAACCGAAAATCCAAGAGTTATAGTTATAGCTATGACAGCCTATGGTTGTATAGAAGATTCTATCGAAGCTATTCAAAGAGGAGCCTATTATTACATTACAAAACCACTGGATATAAATGGTCTTATATCCATGATAAATAAGGCCCTTGAATATCAATCTCTTTCAGACAAGGTGGAAGATTTAACTAACCAAACGAATGAAAAGAAACTTTCACTAGATATGATCTCATCAAGTGATTCTATGAATGATGTATTTAAGATGATAGATAGGGTAAAAGATGTGGATATAAATGTATTGATTACTGGAGAATCGGGAACTGGGAAAGAGCTTATAGCTCGTTCAATCCATGAGACCAGTAAAAGAAAAAATCAAAATATGGAGATAATAAACTGTGCAGCTATACCAGAAAATCTCCTAGAATCTGAATTGTTTGGATATGAAAAGGGAGCTTTTACAGGGGCAAATGCTAAATATAAGGGAAAGTTTGAACTAGCTGATAAGGGAACCTTATTTTTAGATGAAATAGGGGATATGGACATTAATCTTCAATCAAAGGTCTTAAGAGTTATACAAGAAAAAATAATAACACCTCTGGGAAGTGAAAAATCCATACCAGTTGACTTTAGATTAATAGCAGCTACAAACTTAAATCTAGCAGCTGAAATCAAAAAGGGAAATTTTAGAGAAGACTTGTTTTTTAGACTTAATGTAGTAAATATAGAAATACCTCCTCTTAGAAATAGAAAAGAAGCTATACCATCTCTTACAAAGTTTTTTATAAATAAGTATAGTGATCTATTTAAAAAAGATGTAAGTGGTATAAGTAGGTCAGCTATTAATATTTTGGAAGCTTATGATTATCCAGGAAATGTAAGAGAACTACAAAATATAATTGAAAGAGCAGTGGCATTAGCAGAAAAAGATATAATAGAGATAAAAGATCTCCCAGCAGAGATAGTATTAAATTTAGATATAAAAAAGAAAGCTGATAATGCTCAAATATATGTGGGAGATTCTCTTGAGACTGCTGAAAAAAAGCTTATCCTATCAACACTTGAATATTGTCAATACAATAAGCGAAAGACAGCTAGCATACTAGGTATGAGCGAGAGAAATCTATACAATAAACTAAATCAATATGAACTCACTGACTAATAAATTTAAATAAGATTAATTATAAAAAAGGCTTGCTATTTATAAAGAACTAATATATAATTATCAATTAATACAATATTTAGGAAATTCTTAAAAAAATAGCATATAAAGATCTAGTGATTGGAAGAGTAGATATAGGGAGTTTAAAGCGAGTTAGAATAGAGTGAGAGTCTAACAAATATAACTATATTGAAGAGAACCCATGAAGGTCTATGGCCAAGTGTCATTAAAAATCAAGAGGAAATAGTAAAATATTTCAATTAGAGTGGTACCGCGAATCCCTTCGTCTCTATATATAGAGACAAAGGGATTTTTTTAATACTTAAAATCGGGAGGTTAGATTTATGGAAAAGATAAATGTACTTATAATGGGAGCAGCAGGAAGAGACTTTCATGTATTCAATACTTATTTTAGAGACAATGAATTATACAATGTTTTAGGCTTTACTGCAGCTCAAATACCAAATATAGATGGAAGAAAATATCCTAAGGAACTGGCAGGAAAGCTTTATCCTCAGGGAATAGATATATACCCTGAAGAGGATCTAGAAAATCTTATAAAAGAAAAGCAGGTAAAGCAAGTAGTATTTGCATATAGTGATTTATCCCACATGGATACAATGCACAAAGCATCTACAGTTCTAAGTGCAGGAGCAGATTTTAGATTTATGGGACCTGAAAATACCAATATTCAATCCACTAAACCAATAATATCTGTTTGTGCAGTTAGAACTGGAGTTGGTAAAAGCCAGACCACTAGAAAGGTATCTCAAGTACTAAAGGCCATGGGTAAAAAAGTTGTAGCTATTCGCCACCCTATGCCCTATGGAGATTTAAAGAGCCAGATCTGCCAAAGATTTGCTTCCTATGAGGATCTAGATAAACACAAGTGTACAATAGAAGAAAGAGAAGAATATGAACCACATATAGATAATGGAATTATAGTTTACTCAGGTGTTGACTATGAAGTAATCCTAAGAGAAGCGGAAAAAGAAGCAGATGTGATTCTTTGGGATGGGGGAAACAACGATTTTCCATTTTATAAGTCAGATTTAAATATAGTTTTAGTAGATCCCTTAAGACCAGGTCAAGAAATCTCCTATCATCCAGGTGAGACAAATCTTAAAATGGCTGATATAGTAATTATAAATAAGATAGATTCAGCTGATAGAAAGGATATAGACCTTGTAAGGGAAAATATATCTAAATATAATAAGGATGCACAAATAATAGAAGCAGCATCACCAATATCAGTTGATAATTCTGATGATATAAAGGGCAAGAAGGTTCTAATAATAGAAGATGGGCCAACACTTACTCATGGTGGAATGAAGTATGGAGCTGGCATGGTGGCAGCTAAAAAATATGGTGCAGGAGAAATAGTAGATGCTAAGCCCTATGCAATAGGAAGCATAAAAGAAACTTATGAAAAATATGACCATATAGAACTTATACTACCCGCCATGGGTTATGGAGAAGATCAGGTAAGGGAACTAGAAAAAATAGTAAGGGAAATAGACTGTGATCTAATAATATCTGGTACACCTATAGATATAAGAAGAGTTATAGATACAGATAAAAAAATAGTAAGAGTAGGATATAGTTTACAGGAAATAGGAGATCCAAACTTAGAAGGAGTATTAAAAGATTTTGACAATTAAATATTTAATCTAGTGATTGGAAGAGTAGATATAGGAAAGTTTAAAGCGAGTTAGAATAGAGTGAGAGTCTAACAAATGGAACTATATTGAAGAGAAGCCATGAAGATTATCGGCCTAAGGGCCTTATAAAAATCAAGTGGAAATAGTAAAATATTTCAATTAGAGTGGTATCGCGAATCCCTTCGTCTCTATATATAGACGAGGGGGTTTTCTTATAAAAATGAGAAATATTCATGAATTAACGATAAAAAGGGGCGATAAAATTGATAAAGGTAGCAATAGTAGGTTCAACAGGATATGTAGGTACAGAGCTTATTAGGCTTTTGATAAAGAGTCCTAATATAGATTTAAAATATATTACATCTGAAAGTTACAAAGGAGAAGCTTTTGATTCTATTTATGAAAACTATAGAGGGAAATTTACATTGGAATGTAGTGAGAAAGATATAGAGAAAATTGCAGAGGATGTTGATATAATCTTTATGGCCCTTCCTCATGGAATAGTATCCAATGAAATAGATGCTTCTATTCTAGAAAAAACTAAAGTAATAGATATAAGTGCAGATTATAGATTAAAAGATAAGAAAGTCTATGAGGAGTGGTATAGCACAGAACATGGTTCGCCTGAATTGTTAGAAGAGGCAGTATATGGATTGTGTGAAAAGAATAGAGAAGAGATTAGAAAAGCTAGACTTGTAGCAAATCCAGGCTGTTTTCCAACGTCTAGCATACTTTCCCTTAGACCCTTAATAGAAGAAGGAGTAATAGAAAAAAACAATATAATAATAGATGCAAAGACAGGTGTGAGTGGAGCTGGTAGATCACTTAATCTTGGAACCCATTATACTGAGTGTAATGAAAGTATAAAGGCCTATGGGGTAGGAGGTCATAGACACACTCCAGAAATAGAAGAACAACTGGGAAGCCTAGTAAACTTTACTCCTCACCTAGTTCCTATGAATAGGGGAATCCTAACTACTTCCTATGGAAACTTAAAGAAAGATTTAAATTATGGTGATATTAAAAAGATATATGAGAAATATTATAAGGATGAATACTTTGTAAGACTTACAAAAGAAGGAGTATTTCCAGAAACTAAATGGGTTAAGGGATCAAACTTTTGTGATATAGGCTTTAAAATAGATAAGAGAACGGGAAAGATAATAGTGGTTTCTGCAATAGATAATATGATAAAAGGTGCTGCAGGACAGGCTATTCAAAATATGAATATAATGTTTGGAAGAGATGAAAAAGCTGGTTTAGAAGATATATCAGCTTTTCCAATATAGAAAGAGAGGTAGAAAGATGAAGATTATAGATGGTGGCATAACAAGCCCAAAGGGATTTAAAGCAGCAGGGTTTTTTGCAGGCATAAGAAAAAAGAAAGATGATATGGCTATTATATATAGTGAAGTTCCAGCAAATTGTGCAGCAGTATTTACTAAAAACACAGTAAAGGCAGCTCCCTTGCAAGTAGATATAGATATTTTAAAGAGGACAAAACTTATACAAGCCCTTATAATAAATAGTGGTAATGCCAATGCATGTACAGGGGCTAAGGGCTTAGAAGATGCTAAAACTATGGTAGATACAATGGCAAGAGTTTTAGAATTAGGAAAAGACAAGGTCTTAGTCTCCTCTACTGGAGTTATAGGTAGTCTTTTGCCAATTGAGAATATAGTAGATTCTATAGAGAAGAACTATAAGGAACTTGGAACTAGTATAAAGCATAGTGATGATCTAGCAGAGGCTATTATGACTACTGATACTTTTTCTAAAAAGATAGCAGTAGAAGTGGAAATAGATGGAAAAAATGTAGTTATAGCAGGTGTAGCTAAGGGGTCAGGTATGATCCATCCAAATATGGGTACCATGCTGGCCTATATAACAACAGATGTAAATATAGACCAGGATCTATTAGATGAACTATTAAAGGAGACTACAGATGATTCATATAATATGATATCTGTAGATGGAGATACAAGTACAAATGATAGTGTAATAGTTCTAGCAAATAAACTGGCAGATAATAAAAAAATAAGCAGCAAGGATGAAGACTATTATAAATTTAAAGAAGCCTTTGACTTTGTGAATCTATCCCTAGCCAAGCAAATAATAAAAGATGGTGAAGGGGCAGGAAAGTTTATAGAAGTTAATCTCAAGGGAGCCAAAACAAAAGAAGATGCAAGAGACTTTGCAAAATCAGTTATAAGTTCAAGTTTAGTAAAGACAGCATTTTTTGGAGAAGATGCTAACTGGGGTAGGATCATATGTGCTCTAGGATACACTGAGATAGACTTTGATTTAGAAAAGTCTAGTATAGCTATACAAAATAAGGATAAAAAAATAGAGCTTATGAAGATGGGGATGCCCTTAGATTTTGATGAAAAGAAAGCCTTAGAGATATTAAAGATGGAGGAAATAAAAGTAAATATAACTTTGGGAGAAGGTCTAGAAGAGGCTACTGCCTGGGGATGCGACCTAAGTTATGATTATGTTAAGATAAATGGAAGTTATAGATCATAAAGAGGTGAAAATATGAATAAAACACTAGAAAAAGCTAAGACACTTGTGGAAGCCATACCCTATATAAAGGAGTTTTCAGGAAAGACCTTTGTAATAAAGTATGGTGGTAGTGCCATGATAGATGAAAAAGTTAAGAAACTTTTAATAAAGGATATTGTATTGTTTAAATTATTAGGTATAAATATTGTTATAGTTCATGGTGGAGGACCCTTTATTAAAGAAGCCCTAGATAGGGTCAATAAAGAAAGTCATTTTATAGATGGCCTTAGGGTTACTGATGGTGAAACCATGGAGATAGTAGAAATGGTTCTATCAGGAAAGATAAACAAGGAAATAGCCAATAGTATTCAAGCCAATGGAATCCAATCTTTAGGCATAAGCGGTAAAGATGGAAATATATTAAAGGCTAAAAAGAAGGAGATTGAAAATGGAGACCTAGGCTTTGTAGGTGACATCGTATCTGTAGATACCAGTCTTATAGATATTATGATAAAAAATGATTTTGTACCTGTTATTTCTCCAGTGGCAAAGGATGAAAACTTTCATACCTACAATATAAATGCAGATTATGCAGCAGCGGAAATTGCCAGTAGCTTAGAGGCTCAAAAATTAATATTTATAACAGATATAAAAGGTGTAATGGAAGACATAGATGATGAAAATTCTCTTATACCTTTAATGGACTTAAAACTAGCTAAGGAAAACATAGAAAACAATGTAATCAAGGGAGGTATGATCCCCAAGGTAGAGTGTTGTATAAAGGCTGTAGAAAATGGTACAAAGCAAGTCCATATAATAGATGGAAGAATGGAACACAGCATTTTACTTGAAATATTTACAAATGAAGGAATAGGAACTATGTTTATAAAGGGAGGAAAAGATGATGAATAATAATATTTTAGATAAAAACAATAAATATGTAATGAACACATACAATTCATTTCCAATTGTACTTACTGAGGGTAAGGGTGTATATGTTTGGGATGAGGATGGAAAGAAGTATATAGATTTTGTAGCAGGTATAGCAGTAAATGTTTTAGGATACAGTGATAAAGAATATATTGGAGCTGTAAAAACTCAATTTGAAAAAATTCACCACTGTTCTAACCTCTATATAACTAAGCCTGTTGTAGAGCTGGCAGAAGTTTTAGTAGAAAACAGTGATTTTGATAAGGCATTCTTTTGTAATAGTGGAACAGAAAGTATGGAAGCTTCTATAAAACTTGCTCGTAAATATGGCTTTAAAAACAAGGGGGAAAAAGCTGTAGAAATAATCAGTATGAAAGATTCCTTTCATGGTAGAAGTCTTGGAGCTTTAACTGCAACTGGTCAAGATAAATATCATGAAGGTTTTGGACCACTTATACCTGGTGTAAAATATGCCAAATTCAATGACTTTGCTTCATTAGAAGAATTAATAAATGAAAATACCTGTGGAATAATATTGGAAGTTATTCAAGGTGAGGGTGGAGTAAATCCTATAGACAAGGAATATTTAGAAAAAGTAAGAAAGATCTGCGATGAAAAAGATATAGTTTTAATATTTGATGAAGTACAAACTGGAATAGGTAGAACTGGGAATTTATTTGGATACCAGGCCTATGGAATAGCTCCGGATGTTATAGCTTTAGCTAAAGGACTTGGAGGAGGAGTTCCTATAGGTGCTATGATGGCTAAGCAAAAATTTGCAGACGCCTTTAGTCCTGGAGACCATGCTTCTACATTTGGAGGAAATCCTATAGCTACAACAGCTGGAGGACACATATTGGATAGACTTTTAAATAAGGGACTTTTAGAAAATGCTAAAGAAAGTGGTAAGTATTTAAGAGAAAAACTAGAAGAAATAAAAAATAAATATGAATTTATAAAGGATGTAAGAGGAATAGGACTTATGCAGGGAATACAAGTAGATATAGATCCTAAAGAGATAATAGGAAAATCTATAGAAAATGGCCTCTTGCTAGTTGGAGCAGGATCAAATGTTATAAGATTTGTTCCACCATTAATAGTTACTAAAGAAGAAATAGATGAAGCCATAGGCATCTTAGATAAAACACTTAAAACTATAGGGAAATAGGAGGAAAAAGCTATGGAGATCAATTTAAAGGGAAGAAGTTTTTTAAAATTATCAGACTTTGCTCCTGAAGAAATAAATTATCTACTAAACTTATCAAGTAAGTTAAAAGAAACAAAAAAACAAGGAAAAAGACCTAGAAACTTAGATGGAAAAAACATAGCTTTGATATTTGAAAAAAGCTCCACTAGAACTAGATGTGCATTTATGGTAGCGGCTATAGATGAAGGAGCCCATCCTGAGTTTTTAGGGAAAAATGATATACAATTAGGTGGAAAAGAGACAACTAAGGATACTGCTAGGGTACTTGGTAGAATGTTTGATGGAATAGAGTATAGAGGTTTTGATCATGAAACTGTAGAAATCCTAGCAGAACATTCAGGTGTACCAGTCTGGAATGGCCTTACTGATAAATATCATCCTACACAGGTCTTAGCAGATCTGCTTACTATAAAAGAGATAAAGGGAAATCTTGCAGGGATGAAGATGGTATATGTAGGGGACGGAAGAAACAATATAGCAAACTCACTGCTTATAGGTGCAAGCAAGATGGGATTGGATTTTAGAATACTTTCTCCAAAGGAGTTATTTCCAGAAAAAGAAATCATAGATAAGGCTAGGGAGATAATAAAAGAAAGCGGAGGAAAACTTACTATAACAGATCATATAGATGATGGAGTTAAAGATGCAGATATAATATATACTGATGTATGGGTTTCCATGGGAGAAGAAGATGAATTTGAAGAAAGAATAAATCTATTGAAGTCTTATAGTGTTACTATGGATATGATAAAGAAGGCAGATAAGGATGTAAAATTTATGCACTGTCTTCCTGCATTTCATAACAGAGAGACAGAACTTGGAGAAAAAGTATATAGGGATTTTGGTTTAGAATTTATGGAGGTAAGTGAAGAGGTATTTGAAAGCCAACATTCTATAGTTTTTGAACAGGCTGAAAATAGACTTCATACTATAAAGGCAATTATGGTGGCAACTTTAGGGGAATATTAAGTAAAATATATAGGATAAAATATAGAGACCACCTCAGTGGTCTCTATATTTTTACAACTTATTCTAAGTGATATTAATCAAAAAGAGATTCTAAGGCAATGGGATAGGCTTCTTTAGAAAGCTCAAGAACTGCTTTTGCATAGTCTTGTATTTCTTTTTGAGCATCTGATTTTATTCTCTGATCTATAAAATGTGCAACTGACTGAAGGGAAGCTGTCCAATACCATCTTACATAAAGTCCATAAGCTGGTAAGAAAAGTCTTGCTTGTTCAGCGCATATATTATCTTCCATAGCTTCTCTATATAGATTTAATCCCTTATCTGTAAAGTCCATAAGCTTTTTAGTGTACTCTTCTCCTAATTCCCACTCTATGTTTGGTCCACTTCCTTGCTTAGAGTTCTCAGGAATACTTCTCCACTGATCTTTTTTAGGGATATAAAATCTTGCATCCTCAGTTATATATCTTCTGCTTGATTCATTCCAAGCATTTAGCGAATCACCTATGGCTTCTTGATGAGTAGATCCTACTATATATTTCCACCATTGTCTTGCGACCATAAGTGGAGCATAAATTTCAAATTGAAGCATAGCATGTCTAAAAGGTGAAGTATGATCTTCTCGAGCCAAAAATTTTATAAGTTTTATATCTTTCTCATCCAATGATTTTGATTCTTTTGCATAGGATACTCTTGCTGCATTCACGACAGTTAAATCAGAACCTAAAGTATCCACCAGTCTTACATATCCCTTATCTAATATATTTATTATATCCATAAAAACACTCCTTTTAAATTGTTGTCTATACTTTCATACCCTGAAAGAAAAAAATATATCTAAAGCATAATAAAGAAGACGGGCTTATGCTATAATAGTAGTAATGATATGTAGGAGTTGATTATTTGAAATTATACATTATAAGACATGGCCAAACGCAGTGGAACTTAGAGAAGAGACTTCAGGGCTGGAAGAATTCAGATCTTACAAAAAAAGGAATTCTAGATGCCAAAAACTTAAGGGATAGATTGAAAGATATTGACTTTGATTTTATATATAGCAGCAGCCAAAAGAGGGCCATAGATACAGCGGAAATAATTAGAGATGGAAGAAGTATAGACATAATACAATTAGAAGGATTAAAAGAAATAGGATTTGGTAAATGGGAAGGTATGGAAAGGGAAGAGTTACAAAGGAAGTATAAAAAGGAATTTGATGTTTACTTAAACACACCCCATCTGTATAGACCTATAAAGGGAGCCGAATCCTATGAGGATATTTATAAAAGAGTAGAAGAAGCACTAAGTGAAATATTAAAAAACAAGGGTGAAAATGTACTTCTAGTGTCTCATGGAGTTACTATAAAGATCTTAACTTCCATTATAAAGGAAATTCCATTGGAAGAAATTTACAATATACCAATACATAGAGGAACTGCTTTAAACATATGTGAAATAAAAGCTGGTAAAAGAGAATTTATACTAGAAGGAGATACTAGTCACATAATAGAAGAGTCTAAATAGGAGGAAGACATGAGATTAAAAAGAGAATTTTTTACTAGGGAGACAGAAGTACTTGCAAAGGATCTGCTTGGAAAAACCCTAGTATTAAAAAGAGGGGATAGAACATATAGGGGTAAAATCGTAGAAACTGAAGCCTATACAAATAAGAATGATGATGCTGCACATTTTCATAAGGGAATTACAGATAGAACCCGGGTAGTTAAAGAAGCAGGAGGGCATCTATACATATATAATATATATGGAATCTACCAATGTTTAAATATTATAGCAGAAAGAGAAGGAGTTTTAGGTGGTGTTCTTATAAGAGCTATAGAACCGCTTGAAGAAATTGAATCCATGTATAAAAACAGATACAAAAAAGAATATGAGGATCCTAAGAATAAAGAAATTATAAATCTTACAAATGGACCTGCAAAGCTAGTTATGAGTTATGGAATCACAAAAGATGAGTTTTATGGAGCTGACCTAGACAGCGATAGTAGAATCTGGTTAGAAGATGCAGAGAAGATAGGAGAAGAAGATATTGTTAAAACTCCTAGAATAAATATTAATTATGCAAAAAGTAAAGATCGCTTACTAAGATTTTATATAAGAGATAATAAATATGTTTCTAAGAAATGAGGAGTGTTAAATGAAGGTTAAATGGAATCAACGCTATACTACCATAGCAGTATATTCATTTTTAGTACTGGCAGTGAGTATACTATTTTATATTATAGCTTCAGAAGTCAATGTTTTCAAGATTCAGGTCAGTAGATATTTAAGTACATTCTTACCTATTATAATAGGCTTTATAATGGCCTATATATTTAATTTTATATTGGAATTTTATGAGAAAAACATCCTCAAATATATTTTTAAAAAAGATAACAAAAAGCGAAATAGAGTAATAGGAATAGCTATGACCTATTCAACAGTCTTATTGCTACTTTACTTGTTTTTAAACTTTATATTTCCACAGCTTATAAGTTCCATAGTAGGTCTTGTAAATGATATACCTGCCTATGTAAGGGATATAAGTGCTATAATTATAAAATATGGAGAAAATATATCTATCAATGAGGAATACTATGGTCTTTTATTAGGCAAATGGAATGAGTTTGTAGAATATATTCTACAATTTGCTACAGATTTAATACCTAAAATTGGAATTTTTACTAAAACGATCTTATCTAGTGTTTGGAATATAGTTCTTGGAATTATAGTTTCTATATATCTACTTATGGATAAGGAGAAATTTATTGCCTTAACAAGAAAAGTTCTATTTGGTATATTTTCTGAAGACCGTACAAACTTCTTAATAAAAATGGGAGCTAGAACAGATAATATATTTGGTAAATTTTTAAGTGGTAAACTGCTGGATTCTTTTATAATTGGAATACTTACATTTGTCCTTTTGACTATATTTAGGATGCCTTATGTACTATTGATTTCATTTATAATAGCAGTTACAAATATCATACCTTTCTTTGGACCATTTATAGGAGCTGTACCATCCTTTTTTATAATAATGTTTATTTCTCCAATAAAGGCATTATGGTTCCTGCTCTTAATACTTGTAATACAGCAGATTGATGGTAATATAATAGGGCCTAAGATACTAGGAGATTCTTTAGGTATCTCAGCATTTTGGATCCTCTTTTCACTTCTTGTAGCTGGAAAACTATTTGGATTCATAGGCTTAATAATAGGAGTACCATTATTTGTATTGTTTTATTCAATAATAAAAGATGTAATAGAATACAGATTAAATAAAAAAGGTTTGCCTGTAGAAACTGAAGACTATTATGATTGATTGAAATAAGTATAGCCATGGTTTACCCTAAACCATGGCTATACTTATTTGTTTTAACTGATAAACTTGAATATATAGAAAAAGACTATGATAAATATATGTTTAATGATATAATCTAGATATGGTAATATTCAGAAAATTTTGCGTATACATTAATTATTATTATTTTATTATTTAAATTTTAAAAAATAAATATACTTACTTAAGGGGGAAACGCATAATGAAAACTTATCAAGCTCAGGACATTAGAAATGTGGCTCTTGTAGGACACAGTGGAAGTGGTAAAACCACATTAACCGAATCAATACTTCTTGCAACTAAAGTCACTAAGAGACAGGGAAAAGTAGAGGATGGGAATACGATTTCAGACTTTGGTAAAGAAGAAATAGATAGGGGAATCTCTATAGGAACATCTCTATTACCAGTGGAATGGAATGATACAAAGATCAATATTTTAGATACTCCTGGCTACTATGACTTTGTAGGGGAAACCTTTGGGGCGCTAAGAGCAGCTGAAGGAGCTATTCTTGTAGTAGATGCATCTTCTGGTATACAAGTAGGAACTGAAAAAGCCTGGAAGCTACTTGATGATAATAAAAGACCAAGATTTATATTTTTAAATAAGATGGATAAGGAAAATATAGACTTTGATAAACTTATGGATGAAATGAAAGAAAAATTTGGGGATAAGGTATTTCCTTTTGCACTTCCAATATTTGTAGGAGAAGACAACGAATTTACTGGTTTTGTAAATGTTAGAGATGAAATAGCCTATGAATATGTAGATGGAAAAAGAGTAGAGATACCTATCAGAGAAGATGAAATAGAAAGAATAGAAGAAATTAGAGAGGCTATGATGGAAAAGGTAGCTGAAACAGACGATGAGCTTTTGGAAAAGTTTTTTGCTGGAGAAAAATTCTCCATAGAAGAAATAGGAAAAGGTGTACGTGACTCTATGGCAAATGGAGAGCTTGTACCAGTCTTTGTAGGTTCTGCAGAAAAGGGAATTGGAATACGTAATCTACTTTCAGAGATAACTAGATATATCCCTTCGCCTCTAGATGTTGAAACTTATATTGGAAAAGATAAAGATGGGGAATTTGTTGAAAGAAAAGTAAATACTACAGAGCCATTTTCTGCCATAGTGTTTAAAACAATAGTAGATCCGTTTGTTGGTAAGCTTTCCCTATTTAAAGTAGGTTCAGGAAAGATTAGCAAAGATAGTGAAGTATATAATGAAAATAAAGGTGTAACGGAAAAACTTGGTGGCTTGTTTACACTAAGAGGTAAAGAACAGGAAGAAGTAGATGAAATCCTTGCAGGAGATATTGGAGCTACATCTAAACTTCAAAATACTGAAACAGGAGATAGCCTTTGTGATAAAAAAGAGACAACTAGATATAGACCCCTTAAATATCCTAAGCCTACACTTTTTAAGGCTATAGAGCCAAAGGCAAAGGGAGATGAGGAAAAGATTGGTACATCCATTCATAGGCTTCAAGAGGAAGATCCTACATTTAGCTTAGAAAGAAATCCGGATACTAAAGAGTTACTTTTAGGTGGGCAAGGAAACATGCAATTATCTGTAATAAAAGATAAATTAAAAAATACATTTGGAGTAGATGTTATTCTCTCTACACCAAAGACACCTTACAAGGAGACTATAAAGACAAGTTCTGATGTACAGGGAAAACACAAGAAACAATCAGGAGGAGCAGGTCAATATGGAGACGTTCATATAAGATTTGAACCTAGTGAAGAAGAATTTGTCTTTGAAGAAGAAGTTTTTGGTGGATCTGTACCAAGAAACTATTTCCCAGCAGTAGAAAGAGGAATTAGAGATTCATTAGATAAAGGTGTTCTTGCAGGCTACCCTGTGGTAAATATAAAGGCAACACTTTATGATGGATCCTATCACCCAGTAGATTCAAATGAAATGGCATTTAAAATTGCAGCTACTCAAGCATTTAGAAAGGGAATTCAAGAAGCTCAACCTATACTTCTAGAACCTATTATGAAACTAGATGTGCGTGTGCCTGAAGATTACATGGGAGATATTATGGGAGATATAAACAAGCGTAGAGGTAGAGTTTTGGGGATGGAACAGCAAGAAGATGGATCTCAACTAGTATCAGGAGAAGTTCCACAAGCCGAAGTTCTTGAATATACAATAGATCTTAGATCTATGACCCAAGCTAGAGGAGAATTCACCATGGAATTCTTAAGATATGAAGAAGTTCCAGCTAATATAGCAGAAAAAGTTATAGAAGAACTTAAGAATGAATAAATTTATCTAGTTAAAAACCTAGCCTAGGCTAGGTTTTTTTATTTTAAATATTAAATCTGAAAAAAAGGGGTATAATTATTGTAATTAAAATGTATGCTTTAAGT
The DNA here is from genome assembly GCA_964489715.1 of uncultured Tissierella sp. Lineage (GTDB taxonomy): Bacteria > Bacillota > Clostridia > Tissierellales > Tissierellaceae > Tissierella_A. The sequence goes on from CAZBAK010000018.1 coordinate 30,847, forward strand.
AATTGATTTGTAATATTATAGATCACATTTAAAGCATATATATTTTAGTAGAAATAGGATAATTGGGAGGGAGAATGGATGATTGAAATAACTACCCTAGGGGATTTTGACATAGTTATAGACGGAGAATCTAAGATAGAAGAGTTAAATTCTCAAAAAAAACTTATAAAGTTATTTAAGTATTTTATAATTCACTACAAGGAAAAAGTATTGCCAGAAGATATAGTAGAAGATTTATTTTTTGATGAAGATTCTAAAAACCCTTTAAATATGATAAGGACTCAAATTTCCAGACTTAGAAATATATTGGAGAAGTATGAATCATCCATTAAGCCTTTTTTTGAAATCAGATATGCAAATGGTTACTATTTCCTACATCTAGAGAAAGATTATGAGATTGACTTTGTAAAATTTGAAGATAAATTAGGAAGAGATTTTAAAAGTATAAAAAAGGATATAGAAAGTGATTATTTAGGCTTTAGGGATTTGTTGTTTTCATATAAAGGGAGTCTTCTAAGAGAAATAACAGATGAAGAATGGATTGTGCCAATCAGAAGTAGATTTGCTAGACTTTATATAAAAGGTTTATCCTATTATATTGATTATTTAAAAGAAAATTTTATGTATGCTGAGATCATAGAAATTTGTGAGAAAGCTATAATAGTTAAACCCTATGAAGAAATCATACACCTTGACTTTATGAATGCACTTATAAAATTAGACCAATACGCTTATGCATCTCTTCATTATGAGTTTTATACTAAAAAGGTTTATAAGGATCTAGGTATAAAACCATCAAAAAAGCTTAAGGAAATATATAAGAAAATAAAGAAAAAAGATGACAAGAGCTACAAAAAAATAGACCTAAATAAAATAGACCAAGAAATAGAAAAAGATTTTGATTTTCCTGGAGCAATGCTTTGTGATGTAGATTATTTTAAATTTATATATTCCTATGAAAAAAGAAATAAAAATAGGCGAGTTAGTGAAAATACAGTAGTTGGTGTCTCTATAATAACTCTTGAAAGTGATAGCTATAGAGAATTAACTAAAGAAGAAACAAAAGAAGGAATTGATTTATTAAAATACACTCTATTGAGATCCCTTAGAGCTGGAGACATAATTTCTAAATGGAATGAAAGTCAGATGGTTATGATCTTATATGGATTACAGGGAAATGGTATAAATGCTGTAGCAGAAAAAATAAATAATAACTTTAATGAGGTTAAATTTGATAAAAAACTTAGTCTTAATATAAAAATAGATATTTTATAAAAAATATTGTCATAAAAATTTATCAACCCTTGATACTAAAAAAGTATTGAGGGATTTTTTTATGCAAAATTACATCAAATAAATTTCATGTAATCCATATGTAATGCCTATGAAATCTCAGTGTAATAATGAAAGGTATATATTAGAAAACAAGCAAACTTCAACAATAGGATGTAGATTAAGGAAATTATTTTAAAGGAAACTAAAAACATTTTTAGAAAACTGTTGCTGAAGTTAAAGTTAATAAAAAGTCGAAAAGATGACTTGAAGAAAGGAGCCTTGATAGAATGTATAATAAATCTAAAAAGATAGTTGCATTTATTGTTCTTATGTTTATGTTTTTAAATATAAGCATAGGAGTATATGCAGATACTATCAGTCCTAATGAAGGAGAGGAACTTATTAGGTCGACTCAAAGCGATACAGTGGAAGAAGAAATAAAAGAAGAAGTAGAAGTTTTAGAAGAGACAGAAGAAATAGAGAAAGTAGAAGAGTTGGAAAATGAAGACAAAGATCCTAAGTTAAAGGATGAGAAAGAAGACAAAAAAGAAGATAAAAAAGAAGAACCAGAAGATGAAAAAGATAAAATAAAAGAATCAGAAGAACCAGAGGCAGCTGGTGAAACTAAAAAGGATTCTAAAGAAGAAAAGGAAAATAATCTAGAAGAAGAGACAAAAGAAGAACCAGAAGATGAAGATGAGGAAGAGGAAGACGGACCTGTACTTTTAACATCTAAGCTAAAGGGTGTTACAATTACAGTATCAGCAGCTTCCGGAGTCTTACCGAAAGATACTAGCTTAAATGTACAAGCTCTATCTAATGAAGCTTCTCAAGCTTTTAAAAACACTATAAATCAAAGTAGTAAGACTAATTTAGATAGATTGATTGCTTTTGATATTACTCTCTTAGCTAAAGATGGAAATCTAGTACAACCTAATGGAAATGTTAAAGTTAGTTTTTCTGGGATAGATTTTGTAAAAGATGATAAGAATACTATGGTTTATTATCTAGGATCCAGCTCTAGCAGGATGCAAACATTTAATTTATCAGGTAGAGGAAGTTCAGTAAATGAAATATCTGCTCAAGCTGGAAATGGAAGTGTTAGTTTTACCACAGATCATTTTTCCATTTATGGAATAGGAACAAAAGCAACTGCCACCTATAACTTTTATGTAGGGGGAGATTTAAAAGACACACAAATAGTTTTAAATGGAGAAAAATTAGAAGA